>NZ_JBECOT010000026.1:0-56198 GCF_040104395.1 Pseudoalteromonas sp. BZA4 | reverse complement strand
TAAGAAGAAGAAATTTATAACATCAGTTACTGGAAAAAGCAGGAGTATTGAATTATTGATTGAAAAAGATCAGTTACCTGAATTTAAGTAAGGGCAACTGATCAAAATATATGTGAAAGAGTACTAGTAGGCTTTTCATAGTTGTTGCTCCTGTGCTTGTTGCTCACACCATACTTTTACTGTGTGAGGAGCATAAATTCCGAGTGTAACGAGTCCTAATGCGCCATCAGCGAATGTTTGTTGCGATTGCATTTGGGCAACTTTTTTATCTTGGCAAATAGCCTTTACATCAACGCGCTCTTCACCAACAAGGCCCCACAAAAAGAATGGGCGGCTATCTTGGTAATCAGCTTTAGTGGCTAATTTATTGGTTGTTTTTTCTGGCACTATGGTGACTGATGAACACGCTGTCACCGATAAGGCAAGCAGCATACTGGCCATTTGTTTCATGAGTAGTTCCTTTGTCTGAGTTGTTAAGCTCAGTAAGTATAAGAATATGAGTACTCATTTTGGGTAAGAAAGCGTATAGAAATTGTAGGAAATACTACAGTTTCTAACATTTAGCCTTTGAACTAAACTGGGGCTATCGACGACTAACTCTTGAGAAAAGTAACTAAAGGTCATTATGAGGGCATATCTGCGTATATTTTTATTACTTGTGTGTTTGAGTGTGCTGTCTTGGTATAGCTTTTCAAGCGATCCTAGCTCTGATGAGCAACAAGGTATAACCAAAACCGCTGTGAACCTTGCTAATTGCCAACAGCAATTAGCGCAAAGCCGCATGCAAACTTACGCTGAACACTATATTTTGCCCTATCAGTTCAAGTTATTGAGTTGGAATATCTACAAAGCACAAATAGATGGCTTACTCACAGATTTGCAAAAGCTAAATGCCGATGCTGATATTGTGTTACTACAAGAAGCTATCGAAGAACCTTCGTTTACAAAGCTCAAACCCTACTGGCGCTTTGCTAAAGGGTATAAGAGCGGCAGCGTGCAATCAGGGGTTATGACACTCAGCCGCTGGCCAGCTACTGTGCATTGTACACTCACCCATAAAGAGCCTTGGCTACGTAGCCCAAAAGCCACCAATATTGTGGAGTATGCGCTGCCTGAACAACAGTTATTACTCAGTATTAACCTACATGCCATTAACTTTACGATTGGCGTTAGTGACTTTAAACAACAGCTAGACGATGCCGCCGCTATTATCCGAACGCATAAGGGTCCAATCGTATTTGCCGGTGATCTCAATACCTGGAGTGATGAACGCCAAGCCTTATTACAGCAAACATTGACCCAGCTAGGTTTGCACGAAGCTATCTATTTAGATGATAAACGTACCAAAGCATTTGGATTAGCACTTGACCAAGTGTGGGTGCGCGGTGTCAAAATAGAGACAACCATAGTACCTGAGCTTGCAAGCTCAGATCATAACCCAATTATTGCAACCCTAACGATAGAGCATCAAACGCTATGAGATTATGTATAAGAGGATATTGGTTTATCGCGTTAATATTATTGAGCATTAGCCAATTCAGTGATGCAGCCACACCCGAACAAGAGATAAATCACCTCATTGATTTTGTTGCTAAAAGCGATGCCGTATTTATTCGCAACGGCACAGAGCACTCAAGCAAAGATGCTGCCGAACACCTTGCTATGAAGTATCGAAAAGCGACCCGCTATGCAAAAACTGCAGAAAAATTTATCGAAAACCTAGCGAGTAAAAGCTCATGGAGCGGTAAGCCCTATAAAGTAAGACTCAGCAATGGGTCGTTACTCAATGCAAAAGATTGGTTGAGCAATGAATTAAAAGAGTACCGCCGAAACCAACATATTCAAAATTAAAATCATCAACACACAAGAAGCGAAAAGCCATGCAAGAACACAAAAATCAGCCACTCAATGACTTTATTGAGTACCCTCATGACGAGATGCTAAAACGCGCCGAAGAGTTTTTAGCCGTGAGTCAGCGTCGCCACAGTATTCGCAGCTTTAGCGACCGCCCAGTGCCAAAAGAAATAATCGAAACCTGTATTAGAGCGGCTGGCACTGCACCGAGCGGTGCCAATCATCAACCTTGGCACTTTGTAGCAATACACAGCAGCGATGTGAAAAAACAAATTCGAGAAGCCGCTGAAAAACTAGAGCGCTCATTTTATGAAGGTCGCGCAGGTGAAGAATGGTTAGATGCCTTAAAACCACTTGGCACAGATGCCAGTAAGCCCTACCTTGAGCATGCGCCTTGGCTAATTGCCGTGTTTAGTCAAAAGAAAGGCGGTATTTCTGCCGATGACAAAAATACCAATTACTATGTTCATGAATCTGTTGGCCTAGCAACCGGCTTTTTAATTCAAGCACTACACCGAGCTGGCCTTGCAACCCTTACGCATACACCAAAACCAATGAGCTTTTTAACCGAAATTTGTGGCCGTGATAAAGATAATGAGCGCCCTTATATGCTACTTATTGCAGGCTACCCAGGCACAGATGCAACCATCCCTGAGCATGCCTTAGTGAAAAAGTCGCTAGACGAAATAGCGACCTTTATTTAGTTTTAAAATCAACAGCCAGCACATCACCTGGGTTTAAACCTGAAACGATGTGCTGCTTGCCATCGAGCATTTCGCCAAGGCGCACATAGCGACGCACTATCTGATTATTTTCAAGTAAATAGACCATACTCAATTGGCCATATTGATGCACCCAGCTTGACTCAATCAACACCCCTTTTTCAGTGGCTAGTGGTAATTCTAATTGTGCATAAAGACCAGGCATTAACCCAGTTTGCGCATCTGTTTCTAAACGGATTTCCATACTACGCGCAGCACTATCAGCAACCGGCACAATTTCTGTCACTGTGGCAGGCATTGATGTTGATAAAGCAGGTAGTTTAACCGTTAGAGTTTGACCAACATTCAACTTAATTGCCTGTTGTTCTCTGACATTAAATGCTAATTGCAATTGTTGTGGGTTATACAGTGCGAGTAATGGCGTGCCAGGAGTTGCGGTATCGCCAGGCTCAGCAAAACGTTCAACCACAACACCTGAAATCGGCGCTTTAATTTGCGTAAAACTCAATGCAACTTGCGCTTGTGTTTGCTGCTGCTTAGCAATCGCAAGGTTCGCCGTTAAATTATCGAACCTTGCTTTTGCATCGTCGTATTCGCTAACAGATACCAAGCCTTGCTTGTATAAATCGTTAATACGCTTTAGTTGTTTCTCAGCTTGAGTCAGCGATGCATTAATAGCATTTATTTGTGCTTCGCTTTGAGCAAGCCCTGCTTTAAAGTCATCTTGCTGCAAGGTAATTAGCACGTCACCTTGTTTTACAGTATCGCCAGCGCGTACATTTAAACGCTCAACTTGTGCCATTACACGAGAAGAGATTTGCGTATTTTGTTTTGCAATCACGGTGCCCGGTACAACTTCATCACGAGCAATATTTGCCAGTGTCACTGTCACTAACTGACCAGTGTAATCATTTGCCGATGGGTTTTTTATGCCTGCAGCTTGCTTATCAGAAAAACTGCCTGCCATGTAAAGTACCGCCACAATAATCACTGATAACGCGACAATTGAACCAATAAGTTTTGATTTACCCTGCATGAGCTTGTTCCTCTTTGGCTGCATCCTTTGCAAACACTAAATAATAAACCAGCGGCACAACAAATAATGAGAACAATGTTGATGCCACAATACCAAAAATAATTGCGATTGCTAGACCGCTGAATACCGGATCTAGGGTGATCACCAAGTTACCTAATAAGGTGGTTCCCGCTGTGAGTAACACAGGGCGCATACGCACCGTACCTGCGGCGATTAAAGCTTGCTTAATTGCCATACCTTGGTCACGAGCTTGATTAATAAACTCAACTAAAATAAGTGAGTTACGAACCACAATACCGGCAAGTGCAATCATGCCAATCATGGCTGTTGCGGTGAATAGCACCGGCTCTGGAGCACCAGCAATAGTGCGCTCTCCAAATTGATTTAATAGCCAAAAGCCCGGCATGATCCCTATTACGGTTAATGGAATAGCCGACATGATGATCAGTGACAAACTCGCAGAGTTTGTTTGAATGCGTAAGATGATGAAAATTGCAGTGAGCGCAAACGCAAAGGCAATCCCCATATCTCTGAATACATCAATGGTAATTCGCCATTCACCTTCACCACTAAAGGTCACGTCAGTGCCAGCAGGTAATTGCCAAGCTTGGCTACCACCATTGTTGAAAAAGTGCCTACTTTGCCAATCTGTTTGGCTAAATTCGTCAGCGCTGATGCCTAAGTCGGCATTGACGTCAGCAATAATTTCAGCGGGTGTACGGCCATTTAGCTCAGCCATAACATACACAACATTACGCTGATCTTTACGCATAATTGGCTTAGCAACATCTTGATGCTGAAATTCACCTAACTCAGATAGCGCCACCAGCGGACGCGGTGCACTTTGCAGCCCAAATTCGTCACTGGTTTTTGCAAGCTCCCTATCACCACGAACTTGTAATGCCAGCAATTGAGCAAATTGGTTACGGTCTTGATATGGTAGTTGCAGTTTAATATCGACAGGATCTGTTTCGCCGCTAACATATAACACCCCAGCATTTTGCCCATGCGAGGCAATGGCTAAGGTCTGGGCAATATCTTGCGTAGAGACCGCCGACAATGACGCTTTACTTTTATCAGTAACAAAACGTTGTAACGGCGCATTGGCAGCAATACTGGTATCAACCTCAACCACATGCGGCTCTTGCTTTAATCTTGCTGCAACGGCAAGGGCTGCTTGATAGTGAGTGTCTGTATCAACAAATGGCTCACTGTAAACTTCGGCCACTAAGGTACTTAAAACCGGCGGACCTGGTGGCACTTCAACCACTTTAATTACAATGCCATCGGTTGCCAGTGGCGCTAATGCCGCTCGCAAGCGCATGACCACGCCATGAGATTGATGATCACGCTCAGTTTTATCGAGCAGTAATACTCTGAGCTCAGCTAAATTAGCAGCTTCACGTCGATAATAGCCACGCACCATGCCATTAAAGTCCATGCTTGATGGCTGACCAACGTAGGCTGCCGCCTCGCTTACTTCATTTAATTGCCAAGTGATGGTTTGTACTTGTCGAGTGAAAGCGGCGGTTTGCTCAAGGCTTGTGCCTTCTGGCATATCAATTAAAACTTGCAACTCGTTTTTATTATCAAACGGTAATAGCTTTAGAGGTACTGCACGCATTACGGGTAGCATGGCACTAGCGACAAACAAAGCTAATGTGGTCCATAGAACGAGTTTGGCGCGGCCTTTAGACTCAAGTAATGGTGACAATATGCGCTCGTATAAGCTATGGGGATTAGCTTCTAGTTGCATGCTGTCATCGACTGGCGCTTTAAGTAATTTCATGGCTAACCATGGCGTAACAAAAAATGCCACTATGGTTGAAACCATCACACTGACCGGCACATTGAATGCCATCGGTGCCATATACGGCCCCATCATGCCGGTGATAAACGCAAGTGGGATAAATGCCACCATAATGGTCAATGTAGACATAAACAGCGCCACACGAATTTCGCTCATGGCATCAACTATGCGTTGTTTTTTATCGCCTTTTTTTGTTAAAAAGCGACTTATGTTGTCTATCCCAGTAATGGGATCATCAACCAATAGACCTAAAGAAAGTATTAATGCAAACAGCGTGACTCGGTTAATCGTATAGCCAAAGGCAAAATCAAGTGTCAGGGTGATGCCGTAGCAAATAGGTACCGCTAGCCCCACAACAATCGCTGGTCGCCAACCTAAAAATACGCCAACAAAAATAACCACGGTAAATACCGCAAATACTAAGCTCGATGTAAGGTTATTTACTTTTTCATTCGCGGTTTGGCCATAGTCACGCAGTACGGTGTAGCCCAGTTCATCTGGTAGTAGATTAGCCGATAAGTTATCCATCATGCTGTGCACTTCATTGGCTACAGCTACCGCATTGGTACCTGCTTGTTTAGCGACACTAATAGTGACTAAAGGAAGCTGTTGCTGATTATCTGATTTAGCCAACCATTGATAACTTTGTGCTTCGCTTGGCCCATCACTCACCTCGGCGACATCACTTAGGTAAACACTCTTACCATTAACCACATTGACAACAAGCCGTTCAATCGCAGATTGAGAGCGTAAAACATCACCCACTTGTAAGGCAATTTGCTGCTTACCCTCAACAACGCTGCCCACATTCACTAATTGGTTAGATACGCTAAGCGCATAATACACATCAGTTAGGGTTGTTTGATGTGCAGCAAGGGCACTTGCATCAAGGTTAATCGTTAATTGACGAGTTCTACCTGCAATCACTTTCACTTCGCTGGTATTTTCGATGCGCTGTAAACTGTTAGCGATTTCGTTGGCAAAGCGAGTTAGTTGATAATCATCGTAAAGTTTTGGATCTTTACTAAATAAGCCCAGCATTACTATTGGCACGTCGTTCACTTCAACCGGACGTATTTGCCATGAGCTGATCACTGACGCCATCGTGTGTTGATAGCTATAGAGTTTAGCGTAAGTGTCGAGGATGGCTTGCTCACGGTCGTGACCAACTTCAAAGCGAAGAGTAACAACAGCAGCATTACTTTGTGTGGTCGAGTAAATATGCTCAACGCCCGTTAACTGCGCCAATAACTTCTCCAAAGGTTCAGTTACCAGCCTTGCTACTTCTGGCGCTTCAACGTTTGGTGCTGCCACATATATATCAAGCATAGGAACCACAATTTGCGGCTCTTCTTCACGAGGGGTTTGCTTTAATGCCATTAAACCAAGCAGCACCGACATAATAAAAATAATGACAGGGAGGCGGCCGCTCAAGCTGTTTTTTACTGCATTATCGATAGCATTCATTGCTTAACTACCTTTTGCAAAATAAACCATGAAGGGTTTCAAGGATTGCCATAACACTTTTATCGACCACGCGATAATAGATAGTTTGGCTTTCACGTCGAGTAGCAACTATCTGAACTTTTCTCAGCGCCGCTAAGTGTTGCGATAATGCTGACTGCGCCAATGGCACAGCTTCGTTTAATTCGCTCACGCTCATTTCACCATCTTGCAGCGAACATAAGATCATCAAACGATTTTTATTCGCCAATATCTTTAGCATTTGCTCTGCTTGTTCCACATTGTCGGCCATAGCCGCAAAATCGATGTTCATAATCACACTACTCTATATTCTTAAAATACCGCTAAAGTATAGATTGATATATTAGAAAAGTCTAATATTAGAATTTACTAATGTAGTATTATCTAATATATTAAATACATCACTCTGTTATCGAGGTCTTATTATGAAACTAAATGACGCGCTTCGCTTAATTGCTGGTGTAATGATCTGTATTTCATTGTTGCTACAACAATTTCACAGTCCGCTGTGGATTTGGTTTACGGTATTTATTGCTCTAAACTTAATTCAATCGGCATTCACTAAGTGGTGCCCAATGATCACCATTTTACGCAAACTTGGCATGGAGGATTAGTATGCTGACCCCAATTCCTGACTTAATGAAAATTATTGCCCCAAACCAGCGCCGTATTAGCGCTGACCAAGCAAAACAAGAATTAAGCGAAAACCACGGTTTATTAATAGACGTACGAGAACCTGCTGAACACGCAACTAAAGCAGCAACTGGTGCAATTAATATCCCACGTGGTGTACTTGAAATGAAATTAATGGAAATTGAAAAAGATCCTGCAAGACCCATTTACTTACACTGCGCAAGTAGTGCCCGCGCCACACTCAGTGCCGAAGCTCTGACTCGTGTTGGTTACGAAAATGTCACTGTAATCACCTGTAATGCCGAACAAATTTGTCAGGTGTTTTAACGCTTTTCATCTAATAGCGTAACTAACATTTGCTCAATGTTTTTTACGCTGTAGGTAAGTGAACGCAGCAGTTCTAACTGAGTATCTTCAGGTTGATGCTCATGTTTTGCACTGCTGCTTTGAGTCATTTCATCTTTTTGTTTCAAGATTGCCTCGCGAAACTTCTCAGCATCAACCACTCCGAGTAATGATACCAATGCACCTTGCCCTGATTGACCTGCCGTTTCAAAACTCAGTCGATAAAGACCAAATTGACGCATCAAAGGGCCTTGGCTAAGTGCCACATCGGTTATTTTTTCAAGTGGGATCGATTTTTCTTCTTTAAAGAATACACCGCGTTTTACCACTAACTTACGCGTTAGCAACGTGGCTGACATCGCCGCTAAAATACGCCCTGCCACCAGCCAGATTATTAACGCAACAATGGGAATGAAAGGGATACCTACCATACTAATCACACAGGTAAAAATACCCAGTAATAACCAATACTGTTTTACTTTTGGATCAAAGCTGGCACTCGTTAAACTGGTTTCTGTCATCTTAGGCTCCTTGATAGAGAGTTATGACAATATACAAACTTTTCATTAAATACAAAAAAAGCCGAGCAAAAGCCCGGCTTAAGGGTACTTCAGGGAAAGCTATTCTACTGCTTCAACCGTCACTGTTAATTTACTCAGATCAGGTCCTTGCACTGTAAAACGATAATCCCCCGCTACAGCAATACTCAAGGTGATATCGCCACCAACGGCTTCTAATAAGGTCGCTTCACCAATAATAGCGATGGGTGAATCACCACTACCGCCATAATTTATGGTGTTCCAGTCGCTTGAAGCGACTTTGAATCCATATTCTCCCACTTCAAGTGCCAGTGTCGTACTATATAAAGCATCGCCAGTATAAATTAACGGATCCACTGGATCCCAATTATTCATGCTGCCTCGCAAATAGACTTGAGTGTCCCCAAACATTTCTGCATTAAATACGGTCATGAGTGGCTCTTCAAGGTTACTAGCATCAAACACAAACTGATATTGACCATCGCTGGCAATATCAATGGTCATGTTTGAACCTTTTACTGCGAGTAATTTTTCTGTACCTACAGTTACTGCTGCACTACTTTCACCTGAGCCATAATCGACTGTATTCCAATCACTTGAAGCAAACTTAAAGCTATAGCTACCTGCAGTTAATTGTTTAGTGAAAGTATAAACACCTTTGCCTTGGTACATTAACTCATCACTGGTATCCCAACTATTGAAGTCACCGCGTACATAAATTGGCGTGCCAACAAATGGCTCTTCATTATAGATCTTAAGTACTGGGTTATCGGTGTCTGTGGCATCGAATGAGAACACATAAACAGCATCCATTGCCGCCGTAAAGGTCATATTAGCGCCACTGCGTGTTAGCAACTCATCTTCGCCTTCGATCACTTCAGCAACATCGGCAGAAAGCGCGCCAAAATCAACAGTAGACCAATCTTCAGAAGCCACTTTAAATTCATAGCTACCTGCTGTTAGAGGAATCGCAATTTTGTACTCGCCATTACCTACATATTCAAAGCTATTTGTCGTACCCCAGTCATTTAACGAGCCACGAACATAAACTGTTGTGCTACCAAATGGCACAATATCTGGCGCACCCACAGTCGCATCGGCACTTAAGCCTTCACCTTGTGCATCACCTTGTGGTTTCACAAACACAGCAACAGTATATGGCGGAACATTAAAGGTACCTTCGCCTTCACCAGCCATAAAACTTGCTGCTGACATACTTGAGTCAACACTCGCTTTTAAAACAGGGTGAAGCTCAAAACCCGCAGCCGTTGATACCGTATGTGATAAGCTTTGCTCCGTACCGTTCATCACCACCACAATGGCATCGTATTGGCTATCTAGGTCAGTCAACCCAACACCATCATCGATACTCATCACCACTAAACCTTGCTGTTGACGCTTACCAATATTGTGGAAGCCAACGCGGTCTAAAATGTCTTGCTCTGTGGTTAAACTAAATAGTGGGCTGGCACTACGAATTGCTAAGAATTCAGTAAATACATTACTTGCGTACTCAATATCGCTTGCCATCGCTTGTGCGTTAGGATTTGCTGAAATAGGTGCAATTTCGCCCCACTTCGCTTGGTTATCTTGCGCAGGAGGTAGGCCTACATTCCAGTTATTGGTATCCATACTGAAATCAACAAAGTTGAACCAATCACCAGAATCATAGCTGTTACGATCCATTGATTTAGAACGCAGCATATCAGCACCCATTTGCATAAATGGAATACCTTGGCTCATCAGCGGCATAGCTAAAGCCATATTGTGAACACGCACACGCTCTTCAATACTTAAGTTAGTACCATGCTTATATTGCAGCTGATCCCATAGTGTTTCGTTATCATGCTTAGAGACATAGTTAATGCTATCAGCTGGGTCGAGTGCATAAGCTGCTGGCTGACCACCCCAACTAAAGCTGCTGCCTTTTGCTGAATTACCTTTGAAGTCTTTAAGAATGTAGTTTTGTAAGTTACCTGCCAGTGATAAACGCAACGTATCTTGCTCAGATAAATTGCCATCTGTGGCATTATTGCTAAAGAATGCACCACCACGAATTGCTTCACGAATACGGTCATTAAAGGTACCTACTTCAGTGCCAGCCATATCCATTTGTTTAGCTTGCACAAATAAACGGTTATCTGCGACTTCATCAAAGTTCCATCCTTCACCGTAGAAGTAGGTATCAGGATCAACTGCTTGCACTGCATTAAGCGCTGCCATAATTGAGGCTTTTGGCATATGCCCCATCACATCAAAGCGGAAGCTATCGTAACCAAAGTCGCGGGCTAATATCACCATAGAGTCCGTAACGAACTTATCCATCATGACATGTTCTGTTGCAGTATTCTCACAACATGTTGAGCGTTCCATTACGCCTGTTGTTTCGTGATATCTGTGGTAATAACCAGGTACGAGTTTATCAAACACAGATTTATCCCAAACACCTGATGAGGTCGTGTGGTTGTAAACAACATCAAGCACGACACGTAAACCAATTTCTTGTAAAGACTGGATCATCGCACGCGTTTCTTTAACTCGTGCAATACCTTCAGGCGATGAAGCGTAAGAGCCTTCAGGCGCAATAAAATGATGCGGATCATAACCCCAATTAAAGCTATCAACACCACGCATAGCATTTGCGAGTGCTTGAGCATCATCAGAACCAGGCAGGTAAGACGCCATTAAATCAACTATCAATGCACTCTTATCTTCGGTTTTACATGCATCGGCATCATCGTCAATGCGGGTACATAAATCACCTAAGGTTGCAGTAATATCAACACGCTGACTAGCATCTTCATCTATGGTGCCGATATCAGTCAGTGGCAGTAAATGGAAATGAGTTAAGCCATTATCTGCTAGCTTTTTAAGATGTTGCATTGGTGCGCTATCAAGCTCAGTAAACGCAAGATACTTACCACGGTTTGCTTCACTGACAGTTTCATCACGCACACTAAAATCACGTACATGACCTTCGTAAATAACCGCTTGCTCTGGGTAATCAACCGTTGGCACCATACGCTCATCCCAGCCGGTTGGTTTAGTATCTTCATCATCAAGGTTAATCAATTGGCTATATAAACCATTGGTCGAAACGTTTAATGAATAAGGATCTGTGCTCCATAAGCTTTCAATTTGCTTAGTCGCTGGGTGATAAACATCAAACATAAAGCGGTAGTAATGGCGATCGTGACTAATATCGACATTGCTAGACCAAATACCCGTTGTGCTATCAAAGGTCATAGCAAGTTGTTCAAGCTCTGTTTTATCAGCATCATACAGCGCTAATTTCATATTGCTTGCAGTCGGCGCCCATACCGACACATCAATGCCATTATTGGCGTAATGTACACCTAGTCGTGCTTCATTAGCATCATTTTCGCCACTGGTGTATAAGTCATCGAGGGCTTTAGCGGCTTGCACATAAGTGGCTTCTGTTAGCTTGCCATCAGCGTCATAGCCTGCCACAACCAGTTGTTGTTTAATAAGCTCTTTTGCAGCCGCAGCATCCCAGTTACCTCTGTATGCATTCCATCCAGCAAGGTGCGGCACTTTAGCGATTTGCTCATCGCTTAAAGATGTCGATGTAAGCTCAACCACTTGACCATTTAGCTCTTCGGTGTCTTCATCTATTGCTAAATCTGCATTGTTTGATGAGTGTAATTTAATGATACTAGTCAGTTCATTACTTGGATTATAGACAAATGTTGAGAGGTCAAGCCAATGTGCTGAGGCACCTGAAAGACTCACTCCTAAACTCAAAATTGGGAATTCAAAAACAGACGGTTCACCATGAAAAGTAAAGTTCATACGTTGAAACTTTTCATCGTCCTGCATCAATGGCATTTTTAAGTCAACATCACCAAACGCTTTGCCGGACCCTTCGGTTCCAATATGCACAATGAAGTTAGCACACTCGTTGTAACCCTCTTTTAGTTTTACAATCCAATACGCGCCGTAGTTAGGGTCAACACCATCGTATTCATGACCATTTGCCCAATCAGTTGCATCAAACGGTGCAGCGTAAGCATCACAGTCATCGTTATTCCATGAGTGTAAACGGTATCCTTCATAGATTTTATCTGTGCGGTTATAGAATAAGATGGCTTCGTCGTCTGCAGGGAAAACCACAGGATCAGGCAAAGTGGGATCAGCGCCTACTACGCAGCTCTCATTATTTTCATCTGGTACGGAATTGCCTTTACAACTAATTGGTGGTGGATCTATACACTCAGTCCCTGCTTCATTGGGAACTTGCGGGACACTACAGGTCAATAAAACTTGCCCAGAATCTATATCGTTACTTGCGCCACCACCACATGCAGTTAGCAATACCATGCTACATGCAATCAGTAAGCGGTTTAAATTAGCTATTATTTTCATATTATTATCTCCAGCTTACTGATCAATGGTTATAGGTAAAACCTAGATAAAACTGACGACCAAAAAATTGCGTGGTGCCTGTTTTACTGGTTGTTCCAAAGTAGCTTTGTGTTGGTTCATCGGTTAAGTTATTCACTTGTAATAACATGCCGAATGAATCTGTGAACTGATACGACGTTTGGAAATCGACAACCGTTTCTGCATCAAAATTCACCACTTGCTCATTGACAGCAACTTGCTCTGAAACGAAATCATCGCGATAACGCACATTCAAACGTGTTTCAAAGTTTTCATAGCTGTAAAAAAGTGTGCCGTTAAAGACATTGTTTGAAAGGCCAGGCAAGTCTTGCGACACAGAATCACCACCTAAATCGGTAATAGATTGCACCTCACTCTCGGTATACGAGTAACTGGCGTTAATACCTAAACCTTCAAACGGCGAGGGTAAGAAAGAGAAAACTTGCGTATAGGCAAGCTCAATACCGCGAATATAACCGCCTTTGGCATTGTTAACCGCAGTTGTGTACACCCCATTCGTGGTTTCGATTTGCTCACCGCTGACAGGGTCAACAATGTATTCTGGTACGTTAAAACCATTACCTTTAAAGTCAAAGTTCTCTATGGCTACCGTATCTATGAATGAGTCGATATTCTTATAAAACGCAGCCACAACCAGTGCACCATCGGTGTCTTCAAAGTATTGCTCGTAGGAGATATCGTATTGATCAGCATAGAAAGGTTTTAAGAATGGGTTATTAGTACTTGAACCGTTAATTTCGCCGTCATTGTTAACCGATGCACTGGCATCACCCGCTAAACGGTTAATCGGAGCGCGCGCCATCACTTTTGCCGCAGCAAAACGAATTTGTGTCGCGTCACTGACTTTAAAGTTCAAATTTAATGAAGGCAGGTAGTCAGTGTATTTAATGCCTAACACGCTTGGTACATAAAGGTTGTTAACAATGCCATTGTCATCGACAATATACTGCGCTCCGAGCTGCGGATCGCCACCGACGTTTTCGAGTACCGTCGCTGATTGATCAGTATCTACTCGGCGAATACCAATATTACCTGTAACGGGTAGAGAGCCGATTTCGGTATCAATGTTAAGCATAAGATAGGCTGACACTACTTCTTCATACACTGAGCCACTTTGTAACATGGTCCATGAGTAGTT
The DNA here is from genome assembly GCF_040104395.1 of Pseudoalteromonas sp. BZA4. NCBI lineage: Bacteria > Pseudomonadati > Pseudomonadota > Gammaproteobacteria > Alteromonadales > Pseudoalteromonadaceae > Pseudoalteromonas > Pseudoalteromonas sp. BZA4. The sequence continues at coordinate 42,211 of NZ_JBECOT010000026.1, read as the reverse complement.
AGTGGTATAGCCTTGCGCATCTGGCTCACCATCACCATCTAAATCCACAACACCATCGGCGTTACCCCAGGTCTGTACTGGCTGCGGAGTCCCATCAGGAAACCATGCGTTGAGTGCTTTATCTAAATCGATCGCTAGGTATGATGGGAAATAACTAAACTCACCTTGCCAATCAACCACGGTGGTCATGTCATCGGTAAGACGAAGCGGTGGTTGAGTCGAAGAAAATGCCCCATCGTTACCGTATTCAAAAACAGAGCGATTATTGCTGTACTCACGGTCTGAATAACGAGCGCCAAATTCAATGGAGCTAAACCAGTTATTCTCTAACTCATATTTAAAATCGAGTCGGAACGCTTTGACTTCATCTTCATTTTCATACGGGTAAATACCGTATTTACTGACCATAACTCGGTCAATATCGCTAAATGCGTCGGCTTGGTTAAAACCTACATCAGGCAAGTTTAAGCCGTTCAATTGATAGTTAAGCGATACATTGGTATCGAACACAGGGTTTTCAACAGTGGCATCTTCTGCTACCAATGCCCAAAGTAAACCATTGCGGAAATTACTCTTAGCACGTGAAAGCGACACGTCAGCATTGACGTTTAAACGCTCAGTAACTTGCCAATCGGCATTAATGCCATAGCTGTCTACTTCATCAAAGTCTTGGTTATCATCATTAACGATTTCAACACGGGTAAAGCTATTTGATGTGCGGTTAATTGCACCACCAATCACCGCATTACCGTCAAGCACTGGGTTAGCATACACCGCAGACGGACCACCAAACTTAACCCGAAAACCACGGGCAAATGATTCGCTATCAAAACGTGATAAAAACGCATCACCTTTTAGTTTAAAGTTATCGGTTGGCACCCATTCAATTGAGGTTAAATAACCATTACGGGTTTCTTCCCCACCTAAGTGCTGAAGCTCAAACCCTTCACTAATGTATTCATTAGCAGGATTATCAGCAGGGCCATCGGTATCATTTGCTAGCCCATCAACGTCTTTATTACCGTTATATGCTAAACCAATAAACTGAGTCGCCACACTTGGTTGGAATAAGCGCGCGTAACCGACTGCGACACCTAGCGTATCGTCAAGAAACTTACCTTGGTAAGAAAAGCTAATACGATCGCCATACTCCGTGGCATCAAATACCTCTGAAGCACGGTCGTTATACATACCACGCACATTCGCAGTAAATTTGTGTTGCTGGTCATTGTCCAATGGGCTGGCTGTTTGTAGCTCTACCGTCCCAGCTACGCCCCCTTCAATAAGTGAGGCTTTTGGCGACTTGTAGACCGCCGCGGAACTGATTAACTCAGACGGGTACTGGTCAAACTCAATACTGCGACTACCACTAGTAGATACTTGCTCTCGACCATTTAATGTCGAAAAAACAAATCCACCAGATAAACCGCGAATGTTGATTTCGGCAGCTTGGCCACCGGTACGTACCGCCGAGATCCCCGGTAGACGTGTTAATGCATCTGCCATAGACACATCAGGTAATGCCCCTAAGTCATCAGCTGATAGTTGCTCAGAGACAGTGTCGCTAAAGCGTTTTTGATTTAATGATTGAATTAAGCTGCGACTAAAGCCGCGCACTTCGATTACTTCTAGCTCAGGATCGATTTCCTTTGCTGATGTGCGTTCTTCTTCCGTCGCCGCTATTGCACTATTTGCTGCCACTAAAGCCAGCATAAGCGCACTTAGCTTGAATTTCCCCATTGGATTTCCACCCTGTTGTCGTTGGAGGTGTTGTATTTGTGGTTATTGTTGTTGTCAAAAAACAACCAATAAAGTGTAACCAAAAGGTAAATATTGTGTGATGAATACGTATGCAATAGGAGCTTGCTGGGGAGAGCAGCGATCACAACCCTTTTTTATTAGTGATGTAATCGCAATATAGAGGGATTTATAGAGTAATAACGACACGAACAGCTAAGGCAATAAAGATCACCCCTAGCAATTTTTCGAGCCATGGATTTGTCTTGGTGAAACCAAAACGCTTTTTTGATATTTCGGTTAACAGTGCAACAAGTAGATACCAGCCTGTATCAAGCACAAATACCGTTAAACACATGATTAAACCAACTTGCAAAGTCAGGTTTTCTGGGTCAATAAATTGCGAAAACAACGCTAAAAAGAACACCGCAAGTTTTGGGTTTAAAAAGGCAATAGCAAAGCCATCTTGCAGTGCGATGCGAGGGCTCGGCTTAGTCTGCTCAACATTCAGTGTTTGCGAGCTGGGTTTAGATAACAGAATACGAATACCCAAATATGCGAGATAGGCTGCACCACCATAGACCAGTACTTGATAAAGCATTGGTAACTGAGTCATCAGCGCACCTAAGCCTAGTAACGAGGCACATGCATAAAAGCCAACCCCAATACCGTGGCTCAACGCCGCTAACATGCCGTTCTTCATACCGCCATGTAAACTATGTTTTAAAACCACTGCTAAACTCGGCCCCGGCGACATTGCCCCCATCACGCAAATTAAAACTAAACTCAACCACTCAGTTAGTGTCATTATTCGTTATTCTCAATTAGTAATAAAACGGATGTTATCTGACCATAAACCCCAGTGGCAGTGGTGATTGTTTTCACTTGCCAGCCAGCTTGACCTAATTCAAACACCCGTTGATTTAATGCATCAATATCGATGCCGCCGAAAAAGCGCTTCTTTTTAAACTCAACTACTTTTTGCATGTTAGTCCATCAGTTGGTATTCAAAGTCATAATGATGAATACCCGATTCAATTCGAATTGCCATTTTACCACAGAGACCTTCAAGCTCTCCTGCGCCAGAGTCAGGCACCACTTCTAAAATCAATCGATCAGTCCCCTTATCCATAGTGCCAAAATGTTGCAGCACAAAACTGCCTTGCTTACCTTCTAAGCTACCGACGACCTGTTCAATCGCTACATAACCTGCACTGCCCTGAGTTGCAGTCATGGCACTGAGCATTTCGCCTTGGCTTGTTGCCTCTAATGGACCTGAAAACTGTTTATCAATCGACATGCGTCCTAAATTTACGCCATTTTTACCTGTGGCATAGCCACCAATTGGGTTTAATTTTACGGTGAATTGACCACTGATCGTTGTAGATTCCATACTAATCCCTTAATAACTGTTGAATTTTAGAGCATTGATAACCATATCTATACCCTATTCACCAACAAGAATCTAGCATGCCTAACAACAAAGAAAAGGCCGCATTTAGTAGCCTGTTACCGATTTTAGCTTTTATAAAACCCTATAAATGGGTGGTGTTTGCAGCCCTTGGCGCCTTGTTGCTTACGGCCGGTGTTAACTTATCACTCGGACAAGGTGTTAAATTTGTTATCGACCATGGCTTTATTGCAGGCTCGCAAGCTCAGCTTCAGCAAGCGGTGATGGTGCTGATTGGTTTGATTAGCTTATTAGCGGTAGGTACTTTTTGTCGCTTTTATTTGATGTCGTGGATTGGTGAGCGAGTCAGTAACGATATCCGTAAAGCCGTGTTTGCTCGTATCGTTACATTACACCCAAGCTACTTTGAAGAAAACCGCAGCGGCGAGCTAATGTCGCGACTGACCACCGACACCACCTTGTTGCAATCTATCATTGGTTCCTCTTTTTCGATGGCATTACGCAGTAGCCTAATGCTGATTGGTGGCTTGGCTATGCTACTTATCACCAACCTAAAGCTAACCCTTGTCGTTGTTGCCTGCGTGCCAGTGGTATTACTGCCAATGATGATTTTTGGTCGAAAAGTAAGAAAACTGGCAAGCTCAAGCCAAGATGCCATTGCCGATATCAGCACCTATGCTGGTGAGATCATTCAAAATATCAAAGTCGTGCAAAGTTATAGTCACGAAGAGCGTGAAAAAGCAGCATTTAGCGAAGAAACCAACAAAGCGTTTCAAGTAGCGAAGAGCCGAATCAAACAGCGCTCGCTTTTGATTGCAGCGGTTATATTTCTGACCTTTAGTGCTATTAGCGTGATGCTTTGGGTTGGCGGCAGCGACGTATTAGCTGGCACCATGACTGGTGGTGAGCTAGGTGCTTTCGTGTTCTATGCGATTATGGTGGCGATGTCTGTAGCAACCGTTGCCGAAGTGTACGGTGAGTTGCAAAGAGCAGCAGGTGCAGCAGCACGGTTGTTAGAGCTACTTGCCGTTGAAAGCATGATCAAAAGTCCAGATACAAATTATGATGCACAACTTGAGGAAAACAAGCTTAATCACCCTGCTATTCAGTTTAATGATGTATCTTTTCATTACCCTTCAAGGCCAGATAAAGCCGCTTTAAATGCGCTTAATTTACAAGTAAAACAAGGGCAAACTGTTGCCATCGTTGGCCCATCAGGGGCTGGTAAAACAACGTTGTTTGAGTTACTGCAGCGCTTTTACGACCCAAGCTCTGGGAGTATTTCGCTGGCAGGAATAGACATTAAAGCACTCTCTCTAGATTGCTTACGCCAGCAAATGGGGATGGTGGCACAAAACCCTATTTTATTTAGCTCAGATGTGATGCATAACATACGTTATGGCAACCCAAGCGCCAGCGACGAGCAAGTATATGCTGCGGCTAAATATGCCCATGCCGATGAGTTTATTAAGCAACTACCAGATGGTTACCACAGCTTTTTAGGGGAGCAAGGTGTTAGGCTCTCAGGTGGGCAAAAACAACGTATAGTACTAGCGCGCGCAATATTAAAAGACCCTGCCATTTTATTGCTTGATGAAGCAACCAGTGCACTCGACGCACAAAGTGAGTTTCATGTACAAGCTGCCCTTGAGCATCTAATGAAAGACAGAACAACACTGATTATTGCCCATCGTTTAGCCACAGTTAAACACGCCGATGTGATTGTCGTGATGGATAAAGGAGAAATTATTGCAACGGGTACGCATCAGCAATTGTTTGAGACTAACCCATTGTATAAACAATTGTGCGAATTACAGTTTAATCGAGATTAAGAAGGGAAATGTCAGGTTTGAAAGGGCATATCAAACCTGACCACAAATCTAGATATAAAATCTAACCTTGTGTATTCGGTACGATCTGAATTTCTACGCGGCGGTTTAAAGCTCGGCCATTTGCTGAGTCATTGCTCGCCACAGGACGTGTTTCGCCATAACCTCGTGTGCTGATGCGTGCAGACATAATCTGATGATTAACTAAGTAATCTTTTACGCTTTGCGCACGTTGTTGCGATAACGTCATATTGTAGCTATCTTTACCTGTGCTGTCGGTATGACCTTCAACGCTTAAGTAGGTTTTTTCGTATTTATTCATTACTTTAGCAATCGCATCTAAGGTGCTATGAAAGCCAGACGAAATATAAGATTGGTCAGTTGCAAAAGTAATATTTGATGGCATCACTAGACGAATATTGTCGCCTTCACGAACCACTTCAACACCTGATCCTGCTAGCTCATCGCGAAATGCTTCTTCTTGCTTATCCATATAATCGCCAACGGCTGCACCTGCTAATGCACCAATAGCCGCACCAATGAAAATACGTTTATCGTCGTGGTCGCCAGTTGCTTTACCTAGTACTGCACCTGTAGCAGCACCAATCGCAGCGCCTTTACCTGTATTCGTTGTCTCACAACCTGTTAATAGAACGGCTAATACGCCCACTGTTAAAACTGATTTTGTAAAAGTCATGTGTCTCTCCATGGCAATTATTCAAATTGAATTGTTAACAATTATGAATGAACATCTATGAACAAACGATGAAGAAAGGGTTACTTATCGATTGCTACAGCACTAACCGGAGGTAAGTTATAACTTTTGACCAATTCTGTTAAACGGCCATTGAGGACTAACGTATTGAGGCGGTCTTGAATTTTTTCGGCTAAACCCGAGCTTGCAAACTGCTTACTAAGGGCAATGTGACCATAAATAACATCTTTATAGCGATAAGGCATTTTTACGATATCTTGCGAAGGTCGCTGCAAAAACACTGAGGCATGATCAGCTGTGGTTTCAACAGCAATTACCAGCTCAACGCGGCTCTTTAATAACATATCAAACGCATTATGTTCGCTTAATGCTTCGACTTTGGTGAGCGTTTTATCATTATCGAAACGAGGGAAGTGCGCAGCGCCTCGCATTACCGCAATACGCTTACCGACTAGGTCTTGATAATTGTTTATTTTAAGCTCGCTATCAGCTCTGGCATAAAACACAAAAGAAGATGACAGCATCATGTATGGTGGAGTAAGAAACTGCATTTTTTGCTCGCGCTCTTCTGTGCGAATAAGCCCGCCCATCACATCTAGTTCATTTTGCTCAAGCATTTTTAAACAACGAGAAAACGGGCAAGCGACATACTCAAGCTTAATTGGCAAGGTACGCTGTATTTCACGCATAATATCCACTATTGCGCCACTGACTCTACCATCTTCAGAGACCATGCCATAAGGAGGCGCATGATCAACAGCCACCACAACTTTGTCAAAAGAGGTTGCAAATGCAAAGCTGCTGCATAGTAATAACAATAAACTGATAATATAGCGTTTCATAGTGATACTCATAACTACGTTCACTCGTTCTCTATATTGTAGACGGCCTTGTGTCATAAAAACCACAAAAATGTCATACAATTTTGTCATAATAGAAACAATCATCCTGTAACGGCAACAGTAATGTTATTTATCATCTTTAAACAATTCTTTTTATTAGGCTGTATGAGCTTTGGCGGTCCTGCGGCACACCTTGGTTATTTTAAGCGCCACTTTGTTGATAATTTAAAATGGCTCACTGCTGAGCGCTATGCGCAATTGATAAGCCTAAGCCAAGCATTACCAGGCCCTGGTTCAAGCCAAGTTAGCTTTGCTATGGGGGTTGAAAAAGGAGGAGTACTGGGAGGCCTGTGTGCATTTGTTGGCTTTACCCTGCCCTCATTTTTAATTATGTTTTTTTTGGCTCTTAGTGCTCACCAGTTTGGTGATATTTACTTTGCGGTAATTGCCGGGCTTAAACTCTTTGCTGTGGTGATTGTTGCCGATGCGACCTACAGTATGGCAATGAGCTTTTGCAAAAGCCACTTACATAAGCTAATCGCGGTATTGAGCACGATTGCACTGATTGTATTCTCACAGCTATCAAGTCAAATTTTAGTACTGATTGCAGCTGCAGCCATAGGTTGGTTTTATCCTCAGCTTAAACTGCCAGAGAACCAAGAACATAAACCTGTGAAAATTGCTTGGTTACCGCTTTGTTTATTTACCGTCTTGTTACTGATTAGCTTTTTGCCTTTAGGCGAAGGGTTTTCTTTGTTTGCCCCATTTTACCAAACTGGCGCTATGGTCTTTGGTGGCGGCCACGTTGTGTTACCCATTTTACAAGCTGGCGTGCCGAGCCTTGAAACCGAGCAGTTTTTATCAGCTTATGCCAGTGCTCAGGCCATACCTGGACCGATGTTCACTATCGCCACATACTTAGGCGCACAAGTGTCGCCAAATACACCACTTTTAGGTGCCATTGTCGCGACCATCATGATTTTCTTACCGGGCTTTTTATTGATGTTAGCCTTTATGAAAAGCTGGCTACAACTAGCTGATAAGCCTCGCTTTGCGGGTAGTATTGCAGGGCTAAATGCCGCTGTTGTGGGTTTTTTAGCTGCCGCTCTTTATTCACCTATTTGGCAATCGGCAGTGCAAAACCTGTGGCAAGTAGCTTTAGTCATTGCGGCATTTACGTGGCTAAGAATGGCAAAGCCACCTATTTGGTGGCTATTGTTAAGCTTTATTGCACTGAGCGTGCTAGTTAGTCAGTTTTAAGTTTTTCCGCGCACAGGGTTAGCGACCTTGATACTTGGTTTTAGCCCTGTTTGAGCTTCGCTTGTACTTAACTGCCCAGTAACACTTTGATATGGTCTGAGTCCAAAGATTGGTAGCACAGCAAGTAGATGATCCATAATCTCTGCTTGCAAGTGCTCGTATGAAATCCAGCGCTTATCTTCACTAAAGCAGTAAAACTCAATAGGTAAGCCGTGATTCATCGGTTGTAGCTCACGCACCATTAAGGTCAAATCACGATTAATTTTTTCGTGTTGTTTTAAGTAACCTTCAGCATAACGACGGAACAAACCAAGGTTTGTCACCGGATCGGGCAAGCTTGAAACACGAATATAGTCGTTAAGTGGAATAGCAGCATCAATTTGCTCTCGAAACGCATCATCAACCAAACGAATACTGTTCATATCAATGTTTAAAGCACGCTTGATACGACGACCACCCGACTCTTGCATACCACGCCAGTTTTTAAATGACCCAGCAACCAGCATATAGGTTGGAATGGTTGTGATAGTGTTATCCCAGTTACGTACTTTTACCGTATTTAAGCCAAGGTCGATAACCTCGCCATCCGCGCCATAGCTATCCACTTGGATCCAATCACCATAAGTCACTAATCGGTTAGCTGCAATTTGAATACTGGCGACAAATCCCAAAATGGTATCTTTAAATACGAGTAAGGTCACCGCCGCTATCGCACCAAAGCCAGACAAAATATAAGTTGGCGACTTCTCTAGCAAAATGCTCACAATGAGAATGGCGCAAACCATAAAAGTGATAAGTTTTACAACTTGGATCAAACCCTGAATCGGAATATCGCGGGCAAAATCAAGTTGGTTATAAATGCCACCAGCAATGCTCACGACACTACTTAAAATGAAGCCACCATAAATGATCAATGCAACTTGGCCTACGGTTTTCAAAACCAACGCTGCAACATCATGAACTGGGTAAACATAATCAAAGGTTGCCAAATACAGTACGCAGCACAATATACCCGCAAAACGACGATTCAGTTTATTGAGCATTGGAGTAAGCGCACCAATGCGCTCTGGAGACAGGCGTGTAACAACCTTTTGAATACCCGGCAGCAGCAGTCGACGAGTAAACATATAAATTAATAGTAATGAGCCAACGCCAATCGCTGTAGCCGTTAATGCACTTAACAGCGCCGCATCTGGCATTGATTCAAACCAAGGCATCACCAGCTCTTGCAGGTGAGTTTGCTTCATGGTGCTTCAACCTCTTTATTGATGTTGGCAAGGTACTCAGCTTGTTGGGCTTGATGATAAGTTAGTAGCTGAGCGTCTTTTTGCAACCATAACTCATTAATATGTTGTTGAAAAGCCGTTCTAAATGCACGGTCATGCTGATAATCACCAATCATCTCTGCGCTAATTGCTTGTACGTGCATTTCAACTTTGATCACATTAAGGCGGCCACGCATCAGGTTACGGCAAATATGATCACCCTCGCCTTGGTAAATAATCGAGGTATTTAATAATGCATCAAACTGTTCGCCTAACACCTCAAGGGCAAATGCAATACCGCCCGCTTTAGGTTTTAAAAGATAAGTAAACGGACTATTTTGCTTTTTGTGTTTTTGGCATGTAAAGCGCGTACCTTCAACAAAGTTGATAATGGTTGTCGGGTGATTACGAAAGTCGCGGCAACTGCGCTTGGTACGTTCAACATCGAGACCTTTCAGCTTAGGATTTTTTGCCAGCTGCGCTTTGCTAACACGTTTCATAAAAGGCATGCCCATCGCCCACGCACCGGTGCCAATGAATGGCACATACTTCAGCTCATCTTTTAAAAAGAATTTTGGCGCAGGTAAAACATCAATCGCACTTAGAACAACAATATCTAGCCAACTCATATGATTAGAGATAAGTAAGTACCAACCATCTGTACTGACTTTGCCTTTAATATCAACATCTATTGTAGGGCAACCTAACCACAAAGCTAAGCGGTTACCTTTACACCAACCGCGATAAGCCGCATGAAGAATATCGCTAACCACTTTAAATGGCAGTAATAATTTAAGCACACCAAAGAGCAGCACAAGCGTGCCCCAAATGATTACATTAGCAAACAAGACAATGCTAACTAGAACGCCTGTTAACCAATTTGGTAAAAATTTCTTTAACATAAGTGTGCTCTCGACTGCGTTAGCAATACTACTGCGATTTTGCTTCTAACTCGGCTAGCTGCTGGTTTTTTTCATTCCAAATGCGGTTTAATTCAGCTTGAAAGTTAACCCTAAACTCAGCATCACCGGTGTAATCACCGATTAAATTAGAGCTTACTTCCATCACTTCTACTCGCACTTCGACTTCTTTTACACGACCACTGGCAAAATCTACAAAGCTAGGAATACCACCAGGGTAATGAATAGTGACATTGACCACTTTGGAAATTTGCTCACCCATTGCTTGCATAACAAACGCAACACCACCCGCTTTTGGCTTTAATAAGTGCTCAAAAGGACTATTTTGGCGCGAGTGCTTTTGCGGTGTAAAACGCGTACCTTCAACAAAGTTAACGATACTTACTGGCATTTCTTTGAATTTTTCACAGGCTTTGCGCGTGGTTTCTAAGTCTTTACCACGCAATTTAGGGTTTTTCTTTAACTGAGCTTTACTCGTGCGAGTCATAAATGGGAAATCCAATGCCCACCAAGCCAGGCCTAAAAAAGGAACGTAGATTAGCTCTTTTTTCAAGAAAAAGTTTAAAAACGGTATGCGGCGATTAAACACGCGTTGCATTACAACGATATCTACCCAGCTTTGATGATTTGCGATCACCAAGTACCAGTCTTTCGCTTTTAGTTGCTCAAGACCTGTCACGTTTAGCTTATATGAAGCAAATATGTTTTGGTTGATGCTGTTGCAACTCACCCACATAGTGGCGCATTGCTTAGCTATCCAACTCATTGCTTTTTGTAGAGGCTTAATTGGGATCAGTTTAATCACGCCACAAATAAAGATGGGCACAAACCAAAAAAGTGTATTGAGGGTGTAAAATATAAAACTGAACACACAACGGATCATGGACATTACTACTTATTCCTTTAATGCTTAATCTTCAAAATACGTATAGCCAGCAAGGCCTGCATTTAGTTCTGACAAATATTGTGCCTTAGATTGCTCATCAATTGCCAGTGAGTTAACCCGTTTTGCAAAGTTTTCAGCGAGAATGTCGCTATCATAATCAACAAACTTTAATACGTCCTTAACGCTATCACCTTTAATTGCGTTAGTCAGCTGGTAACCCGCTTCAGTAAGCTCAACATGCACTGAATCTGTGTCGCCGAACAGGTTATGTAAATCACCTAAAATTTCTTGATACGCGCCCACTAAGAACATGGCAATGTGGTATTGCTGACCTTGCTTGTACTCAGGAATAGGTAAACTACTCTCAATACCTGTACCTTCAACATAGTTACGAATTTGTCCATCAGAGTCACAGGTAATGTCTTGAATAATAGCGCGTTGCGTTAATGGCTGATGAAGGTTTTCTACTGGCATCACAGGGAAAAGTTGCTGAATACCCCAAACATCTGGCAGTGATTGAAATAATGAGAAATTAACGAATAGCTTATCGGCCAGTTTTTCGTTTAGATCATCTAACACTTCACGGTGGGCACGAGCATTCTCGCTGAGGGATGCACGAACGCGGTGTAAAATGGTGAAATACAGCTGCTCAAGCTTCGCCCATTCAAGCATAGTGAGTAGGCCATGCACATATTGGTCATGGGCTTCACTAAATAGATGCATTGCATCATGATAAATTTCTAGTGCCATACGTGGTGTTAAACGCTGTAAGCACTGCCACATTTCATCTAACACTAATACGCTGTCAGCCTCAGGCGCCGTTGGATTCGCATGGTTAGGTGCACGCTCAACATCAATAACATCTGTAATTAATACTGCGTGGTGCGCAGTTAACGCACGGCCAGATTCAGTAATAATGGCTGGGTGCTTAAGATCATGTTGTTGGCATACTTCAGCAAATGCATTCACTACATTACGTGCATATTCATCAACACTGTAGTTCATTGAACACGAACTACGTGAACCAGACCCTTCATAGTCAACACCTAAACCGCCACCAACATCAACTGTATTAAGTGGCACGCCTAACTGCGTTAACTCTGCAAAATGGCGGGCACATTCACGCAGTGCTCGATGAATATCACGAATATTGGCAATTTGAGAGCCGATATGAAAATGCACAAGTTGCATTAAATGGAGTTTATTACGTGACTTAAGTAGCTCAACCGCAGAAAGTACTTGGCCTGCAGTTAAACCAAATTTGCCTTTTTCACCACCGGTGTTTTGCCATTTACCTTTGCCTACCGAGTTTAAGCGAATGCGAATACCGATTGATGGTTCAATACCTAAGTCGTCAATTTCAGCCAATAAGGTGGTTAGTTCAGACAGTTTTTCTACAACAATATGAACCTTATGGCCCATGCCTTGACCGATACAGGCTAAACGTAAAAACTCACTGTCTTTGTAGCCATTACAAACAATGGTAATTGGCTCTTGTGCTACACCTAAAATCGCCATAAGCTCAGGCTTTGAGCCGGCTTCAAGGCCGACTAAACCACTTGGATGAGCAAGTAGTTTACTAACCACAGAGCGCTGCTGATTAACCTTGATTGGGTAAACACAGGTATAACTACCTTGGTATTCACGGGCATTACAGGCTTTGGTAAAAGCACTCGTTAGGGTATCAACACGATTTTGTAAAATGTCGGTAAAGCGTACTAGTACAGGTAAAGTAAGACCTTGCTTTTTGAATTGCTCGGTTAGTTCAGATAAAGACACCGCAGCTTTTGTTTGATCGCCATCAGGATAAGCCACCAGCTCACCTTGTGCGTTAATGTCAAAGTAACCGTCACTCCAATGAGCAACATTGTATGTATCGCGTGCTTTGTCTAAACCCCAAGTCATGGCAATGTCTTCTGTAATTTCATTAAATATAAACGCACATTTTAATACGCTAGGGCTGACCACGCTAACAAAAATTGCGCTATATGCCAAAGTGATAAAAAATATTCGCTATACTGATTAAAATTTGATTGAGCAATTGGTCAAGCACTGGCAAAATTGCCCCCCTTTTTTACCATTAACCAAAAGTGTATAAGCAAGATGGCTAATTTAGATCAAAACAACTGGTTCACTGAAATTAGTGACCGTGATGGTAGTGCCTTTTCATTACGCATTACTAAAAAGCTTGATGAACAGCAATCGCCATTTCAAAAAGTAGAAATGTACGAAACAACTGACTTCGGTAATCTGATGATTATTGACGGTTGTACTATGGTAAGTAGCCGTGAAAACTTTTTTTATCACGAGATGATCAGCCATCCGGCATTGCTTGCACACCCAAATCCAAAAAATGTGGTGATCATTGGTGGTGGTGACTGCGGTACTTTACGCGAAGTTTTAAAACACCCAGGTGTTGAGAGCGTAACGCAAATTGATATCGACGAAGTCGTGACACAAATGTCACTTAAATACTTCCCTGAGCTGTGTGAATCAAACCAAGATCCTCGCGCAACAGTGATGTTTGACGACGGCATCAAGTACATGCGTGAAGCAGCGCCAGAATCAATCGATGTAGTAATTGTTGATGGAACAGACCCAGTTGGTCCGGGCGAAGGTTTATTCAACCACGCTTTCTATACTAGCTGTTTAACTGCACTTCGCCCGGGTGGCATCTTAATTCAGCAAAGTGAATCACCACTTATGCATATGCCACTATTAGTAGAAATGCGTGATGCAATGACAGAAGTGGGTTTTGTTGACCTACAAACGCTGCCTTTCCCACAGCCAATTTACCCAAGCGGTTTATGGTCAGTAACCCTTGCTCGTAAGTCAGAAGAATTCGCAGGGTTTCGTGAAGATGATGCAAATACACTTGCACAAAGCACTGAGTACTATAATGCAGGTATTCACCACGGCGCATTAGCGACACCAAATTATATGAAACGTGCTTTTGAGAAAAAGTAAGCGTTTTAGTTAGATGTAAAAAAGGGCTCATTGAGCCCTTTTTTGTTGGCTTATGATTAGACTTTAAATCGATTCACTAAATGATTGAGCTCATCAGTGAGTTGGTTCATACGATTAGCCACTTCTTGTGTTGAACTTGCTAAGCCGCCCCCTTGTTGTGTTTGGTCATTTAGGTCTGATAAATTCTGGCTAATTTCATCTGCTACAGCAGTTTGCTCTTCAGTCGCTTGCGCTGTCTGCATCGCCATATCATTTACCTTAACTGATGACTCTTGCATTGAGTTAAGCACATCATTAGTTTGTGTGAATGACTCAACCGCTTCATCGGCATAGCGCTTACCACTGTTAATAGCTTGCAGTGACTGCTCAACGCTGGTTGCAAACTGCTCCACCATAGTTTGAATGTCATTAGTACTCTCTTGCGTGCGAGTCGCAAGGGTACGAACCTCATCAGCTACTACCGCAAAACCTCGCCCTTGCTCTCCGGCTCGGGCCGCTTCAATTGCTGCATTCAGTGCAAGTAAGTTAGTTTGCTCGGCTATAGCACGAATAACTTCAAGTACTTTAGCAATGTTGTCTGAGCTTTGTTGTAACTCAGTTGAACGCTGGCTGGCATGCTCCATATTGTCTGACAGCGCAATAATTTTACGGCTTGAATTATCAACCGCAGCTAAGCCTTGTTTAGCTAGCTGCTGAGAATTATCAGCTTCATGAGATGAGTTTTGCGCCACATTAGCCACTTCGCGACTTGCTACACTCATTTCATGTACAGCACTGACTATCGACTCAGAAGCTTGACTAAGCTTTTGGTTAACTTGATGGTTTTGATTTGCAAAGTTATCTAAATCGTTACCTAGATTATGTAGCTCTTTCGCTTGCTCTAAAATGTCTTTGATTAACTGCTGCAAATTATCTAAAAAGCGATTAAATGCGGTTGCTAACTCGGCAAATTCATCTTGCGTTTTAACATTGATACGACCTGTTAAATCACCATCTCCAGAGGCTATTTCGTTAATCCGCTCTGTGACAAAGTTAATTTGTTTTGTAAGCTGGCGCGGCACAAAATAACTAAACCAACCAGCAACAGCTAAAACCACTGCAATCATCACCATAAGCATCACTTTAAAGCCCATTACTTTATCCATCAGCTTTTCTGTTTCTGCTTGAGAGGTTTTGTCTGCCGCTTCTCCGGCTTTATCTAAAATATCACGTAGTGCCGAAAAGCTTTGCTCCGACGCTTGTTTTTGTGAAGCATTTGCTGGGTTATTAATATAAGCTGTTGATGCTCCATACCAAGCATCAAATGCGCTATCAAAGTTACGAAACTGACCAGTCACCTCAGAGTATGGCGACATGTAAGATAAATATTGCTTAAATCGCTCTTTAACTTGCTCGGCATTTTCTTGATGGTCAGTGAGTTGGCCCTTATTCCCTTTCATTTGGGTAACCAGTTGCAGCTCTGCCACTTTAGCTTGGTACAGGTCTCGGTCAGCATTAACAACCACAGAAACCGCATTTAAGAAGCGTTCTGACTGTGCATCAATCGCTTCTTTTTGAAGGTTAATTAGATAGGTATAGCCAGCAATTAAAATGACGATAGCAATGCCGAGTAGCACAATAGGCAAAGAACTTTTGACGCGAATGCTTTGTAACTTCATACATTATCCTAATTTAAATTCTAATCAGCACGTTCATTAGAATGTTAGTAGAAAAACTGAAAAAGTGTATGAAATTAAAAGTGCCAACTCGCTGAAAGTTGCAATTGCTGCTGCGAATTATGCTCATTAAATCCCATACCGGGTCTATTTTGAGCGTCACTGCTCAGCACTGAATATTCAGCACCTACTTGCCACTTGGTCGACAGTTGATAACGCCAACTTGCGGTTAAAGCTTCTCCACGACTTTGGTTAGGATCAAATTGCCAATCATCATGATCGCTAACCTTAAAATAATCATACCTAATTGTGAGACGATGCTGGTCCAACTTGTGACTTAATAGAACAAAATGACTATAAAAATCATTGTCTACCCCACGATTTGTACCCATCGCTGTTTTACCATTAAGGATCTGTACAATAATGCGGGTTTGCTTATTAAACTTATACAACCATGCCGCGCTTAAAAAACGTGTATCCCACGCATATTGACCAGTACGGGTATTCAAAGCACCTGGATCGCCATTGTTGTCATAATAATAAACACGTAATTGCGATTTTTTTTGATAATCCCAATGTGCACCGACGTAATAACCAAAGCGCCCATCGACTTCTTCGAAAGGCTCCACATACTCAGCTTGCTTATCTAACTGCGTCCACTCAAAAGAATGTGGAATAGCAAAGTCGATTTGTTCATTGAACGTGGTTTGCCTGTCATGCATAGCGAATCCTCGCCATGACAGGAGTGTTCCAGCAGGATCGTTACCTTTAAAAACCGCCGCAAAGCCTTCAAAGCTATGGTTACTTCTAAATTTTCTACCTGGGCGCTTGATGCTTGTCTCTAAACCAAAGGCCCGCACCTCCTCGCCAATCCAGCTATTAATAGCAGAATTAGTGTAGTTATAAGGTGACATCCAACCACTTTGTGGGTTTTCAAGTGACATTTTTGGATAAAAGCCACCCGCTTTAACAGCCCATTTGTAACGACTTGCAGTGAGCGGTTGATATTGTAAATAAGCCTGAGTAAAACCGACTGTTAGTTCAGGATCAGGATGGGCGTTAAGCACTGTATGCGCAGACCAATCACTCGTTAACTCAAAACGGCTACTCAGCATAGCTTGGGATATCACAACACCATCATGCTCTTGGTCATAACGGTATAAGCCAATTCCTTTGCGTTGATAGCTCGCTAGTTGGTCTCCACGCACAGCCGAAACAGTTACCTGCCCATCATGCTCAGCATATGCCACTGCGGGCAACCCAAAAACACTCGCCAATGCTAAAGCTTGCCATTTATTCATAATCATCAAACTCGTCACTGCTTAATTCTAGTTTTGGTAATAAGGCTTGTTTTAGCTGGTAGCTCAATGGCTTTGCATTGTTAGTAATATCGATGGTTTCTGGTGTGCTGATATCATTAAAGCGGTCATGCCAAACTGCCAAAGTAAACTTACCTTCTGGTAAGCTCAACTCAACCATACCTTGCTCATCTGTTTGCCCATAAATCCCACCATCGACAACCACAATGTAACCCAGCATCCAGTCATGAATGTTACAGCCAAGCTCAACAACCCCCGATTGTGCAAATTTAATCGGCTTTTCTGGTTTATCGTGGTAAAGCTTTAACTCAAATTGCTTTGTTTTAGAAAATGAATAAACGTGGTGCATGATTGAATCAAGGTTAGGAAACTCAACATTAGCCCCTTGTGGCACTGCCAACACATGAGGCACAAAGGCACGTTTTTTTTGGCTCATAGTGTAATGACTATCAAGAGATGTAAGTTGTTTAGAGCCTTTAAGCCAAACCACGGCATTTTTGACAGGTTGATTCTGCTTATCAACTATCTGTATTTGCTGCGCCAATAAACATTGACTAAACAATAGTAGTAGCAACAGGGTAATTCTTGTCATTTTGCTAGACCTTTTTAGGTGCTGAGCTGGATATCGCCGCGTTCACTTTGTTGAATACGTATGCAGTTCTCTCGTATTAACCAGCAAGTCACTTTATGCTTTAAGGATATATGTGAATACATGACAACAATCCATAACCATAAGCCGCCAAGGAACAACAATGCGATTAACTGCCTTAATGTTAGCAGCCTTTTCAGGTACTTGCCTAGCACAAACCACAACCGTCAGTTCACCTGATGGGCAGATCAAAGTAACTATCTCAGATGAGCAACACACACCTAGCTACGAAATCAGCTTTGCCGGTAAACAAGTCATTGCTAACTCTTCGTTAGGCCTTGTTTTTAAACAACAACCAGCAATGAGCGAAGGTTACAAAATTAGCAGCCAAACCACTGATTCGGTAAAAAGTAGCTGGGAGCAACCTTGGGGTGAACGCCAAACTGTGGTTGATAACCATAACGAAGTCGCTGTTACCTTTAAAAAGCCACAACCACAAGGTGGCACGTTTACGGTACGTTTTCGTGCTTTTAATGATGGTGTCGGCTTTCGATACGAATTACCAAAACAAGCTGGTTATGATGATGTAGAAATCACTAAAGAGCTTACAGAGTTTGCTATTACAGATTCATCAGATGCAACAGCTTGGTGGATCCCCGCTCGTGGTTGGAACCGTTATGAATATGTTTATAACACCACCCCACTTCATAAAGCGGCACTTGTGCACACACCATTTACTATAAAAAATAAAGAGGGTGTGCATATCAGTATTCACGAAGCTGCCCTTGTTGATTATGCAGGCATGGTTTTAAATCAACGTCGTGATGGTACCTTCCAAGCCGATCTAACACCTTGGTCAGACGGTGTAGCGGTCAAAAAACAAGGCGCATTTAATACTCCTTGGCGTACAATTCAAATTGGTGATGAAGCCGTTGATTTAATCAACTCAGATATCATCTTAAACTTAAACGAACCAAATAAACTGGATGATGTATCTTGGGTTAAACCGGGTAAATACGTAGGTATTTGGTGGGGTATGCACATCAAAGAAAATTCTTGGGGTAGCGGTAAAATTCATGGTGCAACCACTGCAAACACTAAATATTACATGGACTTCGCTGCTAAATATGGCTTCGATGGCGTGCTAGTCGAAGGCTGGAATATTGGCTGGGATGGCGACTGGTTTTATAACGGTGACGTATTTAGCTTCACACAACCTTACGACGACTTTGATATTGAAGAGCTGACACGTTACGGCAAAGAAAAAGGCGTACAATTAATTGGTCACCACGAAACGTCGGGCAACGTGACCAACTACCGTAACCAAATGGAAGATGCATTTGCGTTATACGAAAAATCAAATGTAAGCCAAGTTAAAACAGGTTATGTCGCTGACGGTGGTAACATCAAGCGCATCGATGAAAACGGTATTGTACGCAAAGAGTGGCACGATGGTCAGTTCATGGTTAATGAATACCTACACAACGTAAAACTTGCTGCAAAACATAAAATTAGTATCAACACTCATGAGCCTGTGAAAGATACCGGCCTACGTCGTACATACCCGAACTGGATTGCTCGTGAAGGTGCCCGTGGTCAAGAGTTTAACGCATGGGGTACACCGCCGAACCCACCAGAGCACATTCCAATGCTAGCTTTCACCCGTATGCTTGCAGGCCCAATGGACTTTACTCCAGGTATTTTTGATATGGGCTTTAACGGTTTAGGTGCTGATACCAACCGCCCACAAACGACCCTAGCGAAGCAATTAGCGCTATACGTTGTAATGTACAGCCCTATTCAAATGGCCGCAGATTTACCACGTAATTATTTAGCGAAGCCAGATGCATTCCAGTTTATTCAGGATGTACCAACTGATTGGCAACAAAGTATTGCACTACAAGGTGAAGTTGGCGATTTCGTTGTATTTGCACGTAAAGAACGCAAGCGTGATCAATACTCAGGTAACGACTGGTATCTAGGTGCTGTTACAGACGAAAAAGCTCGCACTTTAGAAGTGAAGTTAGACTTCTTAGATAAAGGTAAAAAGTTTGAAGCGCAAATCTACCGTGACGGTGACAAAGCTGAATGGGTAAATAACCCTTACGACTTAAAAGTAGAAAAACGCATAGTGACTGCTGATGATAAGCTAACGTTAAAGCTTGCCACCAGCGGCGGCACAGCGATTCGATTTAAAGCAATCTAAGCTGTAAGTTTTAAGCTTCAAGAAAAAAGAGCGCGGTATTTGATGTCGCGCTTTTTTATTGTCATAAAAAAGCAGCCCACTCGGGCTGCTTATAACTTAAGATTTGAAGCTAAAAACCCGGCTTTAATCTGCTAGTAATTGATCAAATAAATCAAAGACTTTATCAAGCTCTTCAATAGTGTTGTAGTGCATACAACCAATGCGTACTACGCCGCCGGTTTCTAATACACCTAGCTGCTTACATAAGCCTTGGGCGTAGAAGTTTCCATCCCACACACAAATATGTTGCTTACCTAAAAATTCAGACACAACACGTGGTTCGATACCTTCAAACGTTAAAGCAAAAGTCGGTGTGCGGTAAGCTACACGCTCTAGATCATCAATACCAAATAACTTGATGCGTGAGTAATCTGCTAAACGCGTTAAGAAATGCTTACTTAATGCCATTTCGTGTTGTTTAGTAATAGCAAATGCATCCGCAAGTTTTTCTCGGCGTGAATGGCTGTCATCAAGCTCACTAATTGCAGCAATGTAATCAACAGCAGCAATTAAGCCAGCTAGCGCTTCAAAGCTTTGTGTACCCGTTTCCCAGCGACCTGGCGCAACATCTTTTGCAGGTTCAACTTTATATGGTGTGAAACCTTCAAGGTGCTCACGTTTGCCATAGACAATACCAAGGTGAGGACCAAAGAACTTATATGCCGAGCAGGCTAAGAAGTCACAATCAAGTGCTTGTACGTCTACAAGCTCATGAGGTGCGTAATGAACGGCATCAACATACACTAGCGCACCAACAGCATGTGCAAGCTCTACGATGCGTTTAATGTCATTAATTGAACCCGTCGTGTTTGATGCATATGTCACAGCAACAAGCTTTGTTTTGCTAGATAAAAGGCTTTCAAAGTGTGCCATATCTAGGCTGCAATCAGCTTCGTTGATAAGGGTAGTTTTTACTGTCGCGCCTTTATCTTCAGCAGCTTGCTGCCAAGATGATACGTTTGAGAAGTGATCTGCATTAGTGACAATAATTTCATCATCAGCAGTCCAACCACGCGAGATGGCACGGCTAAAGCTAAACGTTAAGCTTGTCATGTTTGCACCAAACACGATTTGCTCTTTAGATGGCGCATTTAATAAATCGGCTGCAGCTTGGCGAGCATTTGCCATTAACTCTACCGTTTTATCACTTGAGAAAAATGCGCCGCCTAAGTTTGAGTTGAAGTAACCCAAATATGCACTCATAGCGCTTAGCACTGACTGTGGTACTTGCGAGCCTCCCGGACCATCAAGGAAAACCGGTGACTGACCTGCAACTTGTTGCATAAGTGCAGGGAACTGGCGACGTAATTGCGTTAAGTTCATGATTTACCCTTACGCAGTTAGTACGAAGCAATCAAGGTAACCTTCTTTGCTTGCATCTAATTTATTCATTGGTGTAGCGTTGTGCCATACTTCACGGTCATTAATCAGTGCGAACATGCCGTCTTTAATTTCCATCTTGAAACATGGCTCAGCTTGTTGGTGTTCATAGACAAGTAGCTCACCACCTTCTAAGTTTTCGTGTGATACACCACATACACATACGTGATCAAAACCATCTTGGTGAACACCTTCAGGTGCAGCTGGAGTGTCACTGTCGATCGCAAGCATTCTGAATTGGTGAATTTCAATAACGCGATCATCGCTTATACCCGTCATATCGCGGAACTGATTAACGATTTGCTTCATACCATCAGTCGCTAATAAGCTATCTTCTAGATTTTCGTAGGTACGCTCAACATTACCTTGGAAGGTATTGATTGAGTCATCTTGCACAAATGCTTTTGTTGGTTGTAGTTTTAATTCACCATCAACAACTTTGATTACTGAATAACGACGCTTACGAAATTCACCATCTGCGTATGGATTAGCAGGTAGGTTAGCAAAAGAGGGCTTAACTGCGTCAATTTGCGCTTGGCTTACAAAACGAAGTTGTAGAAGGTTCTGGTTGTTTAATGTAGTCATTTAGATCTCGCCTTAATACGTTGAGAATATTGGCGAGGATTTTAATGCAATTGGTGGGAAATTTTTGCGTTATTATGTAAACAGCATTGATGGTTTATGTAGTTTTAAGATCGAATAGAGAAATATTTTAGATTTTTTATCTAAAATAAAAAGCCCGCTACATGCGGGCTTTCTTGTCATTTAATTTATCTAAAATTAAACAGCTTGCTGAACGATTACTTGGTCTGCCTTTTTAGTGTATTGAGGCATACGGTGGAAGTTCAGGTAACGATAAGTATCAGCTGCAGTTGCATTGATCTTATCTGAATACTCTTGGTACTCAGCAGGTGTAGGAAGTTTACCTAAGATTGCCGCTACTGCTGCAAGCTCTGCTGATGCTAAGAATACGTTAGCGCCAGTACCTAGACGGTTAGGGAAGTTACGCGTAGAGGTAGATACAACAGTTGCTTTATCAGCAACACGTGCTTGGTTACCCATACATAGTGAACACCCTGGAGTTTCAATACGCGCACCTACGCGACCAAAAATACCGTAGTAACCTTCGTCAGTAAGCTGGTCTTTATCCATCTTCGTTGGTGGTGCAACCCAAAGTTGAGTTGGGATACGACCACTGAAACCATCTAGTAGTTTACCTGCAGCACGGAAGTGACCGATGTTAGTCATACAAGAACCGATGAATACTTCGTCGATTTTCTCGCCTGTTACGTCTGAAAGAAGACGTGCATCATCAGGGTCATTTGGAGCACAAAGAATTGGCTCTTTGATGTCTGCAAGATCGATCTCGATTACATGCTTGTACTCTGCATCAGCGTCAGCTTCCATAAGTTCAGGGTTAGCTAACCACTCTTGCATTGCATTGATACGACGCTCAATAGTACGAACATCACCGTAACCTTCAGAGATCATCCATTTAAGCATTACGATGTTTGACTCTAGGTATTCAGCGATAGACTCTTTAGAAAGTTTAACTGTACAACCTGCCGCTGAACGCTCAGCTGACGCATCAGAAAGCTCGAAAGCTTGCTCAACTGTTAGGTGCTCAACACCTTCGATTTCTAGTACACGACCAGAGAATTCGTTGATCTTACCTTTCTTTTCAACAGTAAGAAGACCTTCTTTAATACCGTAGTACGGGATAGCATGTACTAGATCACGTAATGTGATACCTGGCTGCATTTCACCTTTGAAACGTACTAAGATTGACTCAGGCATATCAAGAGGCATTACACCAGTTGCTGCTGCGAATGCTACCGCACCTGAACCCGCTGGGAATGAAATACCTAGAGGGAAACGAGTATGCGAGTCACCACCAGTACCTACTGTATCTGGTAATAACATACGGTTTAACCATGAGTGGATTACACCGTCACCTGGACGGAGTGATACACCGCCACGGTTCATGATGAAATCAGGAAGTGTGTGGTGAGTGTTTACGTCGATTGGCTTAGGATAAGCTGATGTATGACAGAAAGACTGCATTGTTAAATCTGCAGAGAAGCCTAAACATGCTAGATCTTTAAGTTCGTCACGCGTCATAGGACCTGTTGTATCTTGCGAACCAACAGTTGTCATTTTCGGCTCACAGTATTGGCCAGGACGTACGCCAGGCATGTTACATGCTTTACCAACCATCTTCTGAGCTAATGTGAAGCCTTTACCAGAATCAGTTACAAGAGCAGGCTTGCGGAAGATATCTTCAGCTTCCATACCTAGTGATGCACGCGCTTTATCAGTTAAACCACGACCGATGATTAGTGGAATACGACCACCAGCACGCACTTCATCAAGAATTACGTCTGATTTAAGAGAGAAAGTAGAGATTACTTCATCAGTACCGTGACGCTTAACAACACCTTCGTATGGGAAGATATCGATTTGGTCACCCATGTTTAACTCATCAACAGGAAGTTCGATTGGTAATGCACCAGAGTCTTCCATTGTATTGAAGAAGATAGGAGCGATTTTACCGCCTAAACATACACCACCAACGCGTTTGTTTGGTACGTGAGGAATATCATCACCCATGAACCAAAGTACAGAGTTAGTTGCAGATTTACGAGAAGAACCCGTACCAACTACATCACCAACGTATGCAAGAGGTAAACCTTTCGTTTTAAGCTCTTCTAGTTGTGAGATTGGACCAACTTCACCTGGTTTTTCAGGATTGATACCATCACGTTCGTTCTTCAGCATTGCCAAAGCGTGTAGTGGAATATCAGGGCGAGACCATGCATCTGGTGCAGGAGAAAGGTCATCTGTATTTGTTTCGCCAGTTACTTTGAATACGGTAACTGAGATTTTTTCAGCAACTGCAGGCTTGTTTACAAACCATTCTGCATTTGCCCACGATTCGATTACTTGCTTAGCAAATTCGTTACCTGCTTTCGCTTTTTCTTCTACATCATAGAAAGCATCGAACATTAATAATGTGTTTGATAAACCTTTAACAACGATCGGCGCCAACGCTTCGTCATCTAGAAGATCAATCATAGGTGCGATGTTGTAACCACCTAGCATAGTACCAAGTAGCTCAGCTGCTTTTTCTTTTGATACAAGTGGAGAGCTCGCTTCACCTTTTGCAACTGCAGCTAAGAAACCTGCTTTGATGTAAGCAGCATCATCAACACCCGGCGGTACGCGGTTAACTAGAAGATCAACGATAAACTCTTCTTCGCCTGCCGGTGGGTTTTTGATTAATTCAATAAGATCAGCCGTTTGCTGAGCATCTAATGGCGCTGGTACGATACCTAACGCGGCACGTTCTTCTACGTGTTTACGATATTCTTGTAGCACAATATTGCCCTCTTGGTGACGTGAAAGTACTCGGTAGTATTAAGCTAAATACCAATTAAGACCCAGCACTTATAGTATTCTGACGGTTAATTATAAAGCTTTTAAGTATAGATGAAAATCCATGCTGTAAGTAAGGAGTTTAATATTCACTATAAATAACATGAATAGTACTAGAAAAAAACGCTATTCAAATGAATATTTATTAAGAATCATTCCTATCTAACCAATGCCTAGTGCTTAGATAAGAAAAACCCAGCACTAGGCTGGGTTTTCAAATTTGCGTAAAGAGTTAGATTAACGCTCTACTTTTACACGCTCAATTACAGTTACTTTCGCTTCTACACGACGGTTTTCAGCGTGAGCTTCTGGCGTATTTGCAGGGTTTTTAAGGCGCTCTTCACCCATACCAACAGTAGTTAAACGCATTGGATCAATGCCATCTTCAATTAGTTTCTTAGCTACCGCATCAGCACGTTTCTTAGATAACCACTTGTTGTAATCAGCTTTACCAACTGATGAAGAGTGGCCCTCAAGTACTACGTCTGTACCTGGGTGCTCTTTTAAGAACGCAGCAGCGCGGTCAATATCATCTAGGTATTGTTGAGATACTTTAGATGTATTATTAGGGAACGTAATTAGTAGGCTCTTAGTAACTTCACGATCTTCATAAAGCGTACAGCCTGTGCCGTCAACAGCATCAGTCATTGGTGTGTTTGCACATTGGTCATCAGCATCAGGGATGTTATCACCATCGCTGTCTACTGGCTCAACTGGAACAGGAACAACTGTTGGAGCTGGTTCAACTGGCTCAGAAGCTGAGCTTTGTGCACCAAAGATGTAGCTTAAGCCTAATTTAGCGCCAACATCTGTGTAACCACGGTCAAGACCTTGATATAAAGACGTTTCAGCATTAAATGCAAAATTATCAGTAAAGTAGTGTTGGTAACCAGCACCTACGTTGGCGAACATTAGATCTTCATCAACGGCATCAAGGTTTTTCAAACCAAAAATACCGTAAAATGGGCCACCACCAAAGTGGTATAGGCCATCGATACCATAACGCTTACCACTTTCTGAGCCGCTCACAGAAGTACCGTCGTTTAATTCAGCTTTCCAGTCAAAATCCATATCAGCGTATTCTAAACGCGCACTCCAGTAATCACTGA
Organism: Pseudoalteromonas sp. BZA4; assembly: GCF_040104395.1. Taxonomy (NCBI): domain Bacteria; kingdom Pseudomonadati; phylum Pseudomonadota; class Gammaproteobacteria; order Alteromonadales; family Pseudoalteromonadaceae; genus Pseudoalteromonas; species Pseudoalteromonas sp. BZA4. Next base: position 16,647 of record NZ_JBECOT010000026.1, on the reverse strand, counting down.
AGCGGTAACCTAACTCTAGACCCCAGCCTGTTGAATCATCAACATCAAGACCACCTGGCGCGTAGTCACGAACATTTTCCCAAGAATTATCATAGTAGTCGCCAAACGCACCAATATAAAAACCTTGTTTTTCAGCAGCGATACCTGAAGCACTTGTTGCAGCAAGCGCTAAAGCAATAGTAAGTGATTTTAGTTTCATGTTTCATTCCCTTCCATTTAAGTAACTAAAGGCTGTGCAGCCTACACTCAGTCAAGATAGATGATGACTAATTAATCCAAACTTAATAAACCCAACAACTAGTAAATTTTTATAGTTCCGTAGCATCAACCGAACACTACAACATGAAGCAACTTAATAATCCATGTCGGACTGGTGCAAATTACACATCATTAAAAATAATTATATTACCTAATGATAATTCAACAAGGTAATTAAGTACCATACTACAATATTTTGATCTTTGATTAGGTGATTCATATCAAGATACGATGACTATTACAGCCGAAATTGGTACAAACTAAGGTTAACGTGTTTCTGTAGAAAGTAAATATTGATTTTTATTAAAAAAAAGGTCGGACTAATAAAATTAGTCCGACCTCGTTATATGTTATTCATTACTTAAGGTATTGCTACCTTGAATATCATAACTTACTTACGCATTACTTTAACTTTCTCAATACTTGTGATTTGAGCTTCTACGCGACGATTTTGTGCATGCGCTTCAAGTGTATACGCTTCGTTTTTCAAACGCTCTTCACCGTAGCCAACTGTAGAGATTCTATCTGAAGAAATACCGTCTTTAACTAGCTCTTCAGCAACATCTTTCGCACGTTTTTCAGAAAGCATCATATTGTAGTCTGCGTCACCAACTGCTGATGCATGACCTTCAAGTACAACTGAAGTGCCTTCATTTTCTTTCATAAATGCTGCAACATCAGCAATGTCGCTGAAGTATTTGTTTGGTACTTCTGCAACATCATGCGGGAACGTAACAAGTAATGTGATTGTTGCCTCTTTTTCTTCATAAAGAGTACAACCTTTGCTATCAACAGCATCTGTCATCGGTGTGTTTGCACATTGATCATCTGCATCCATTACACCGTCATTATCACTGTCAGTTGGAGCTGCAACCACAGGCGCTGGTTCTACAGCAGCTGGAGCACTCTGGTCGCCAAAGATATAGCTAATACCTAGCTTCGCACCAACATCTGTGTAACCACGATCAAGACCTTGATATAAAGATGTTTCAGCGTTAAACGCAAAGTTATCTGTGAAGTAGTGTTGGTAACCAGCACCTACGTTTGCGAACATTAGATCTTCATCAACCGCATCCAGATTTTTAAGACCGAAAATACCGTAGAATGGACCGCCGCCTAAATGGTACAAGGCATCGATACCGTAACGCTTGCCACTTTCTGAGCCGCTCACAGACGTACCGTCGTTTAGTTCAGCTTTCCAGTCAAAATCCATATCAGCATACTCTAAGCGAGCACTCCAATAATCGCTGAAGCGGTAACCTAATTCTAGACCCCAGCCTGTTGAATCATCAACATCAAGACCGCCTGGCGCGTAGTCACGAACATTTTCCCAAGAGTTGTCATAGTAATCGCCGAATGCGCCGATATAAAAACCTTCTTTTTCAGCAGCGAAGCCTGTTGTACTAGTTGCAGCAAGTGCTATTGCAATAGTAAGTGATTTTAGTTTCATTATTTCCTTCCCATTTTCACAATAAAGCTATTAAAGCTAATGTATTTTGAGTACTTAAAACTATATAGCAGCTAAAAAAACTAACTTAATGGCATTTTATAGGCGGCTACATTTAATTTTTATTAAGATTTTACACTCAATAAAAGCAACTCTGTCTAGTGGTAACTTACTCTGATAAGAAGCCTTCAAACCACCAAAATAGTAGTAGAACACTACTTAAAGCAATAATTTACCTAAAATCAATGATACCATCACTGATTATTCTGCTCAATCTACGAACATTCAAAAGCGATAAATAACTCGTTTTCTTTCAACGATGTAACTTTCACTTATGTACCGCAGAAGGTTTGATAGTTTTTGTCACCGTCATTTGGCGGCTCATACCAACGTTGATGCTCTTTACTGTACGTGTATGGCTTTGAAATAGCTTCAAAAAAATCACTTAACAATAAGCTATCACCTGTTTTTTCAAATTCAGCTATTATTTGTTCAATATTATGATTGCGTGGAATGACTGCAGGATTAACAGCTCGCATTGTGCTGTAACTTTCAGCAGATATTCTTACCCTCCACCTTAAAACCCATTCTTTAAGACTAGAATCAATCACAAAGTCTTTCACTAAAGATTCAGTAAGCGCATTGAAAGTATTGGTATAATCAAGTTGATGTTGTTTCATTAAACCCAGTAACTCTGAAACTAAAGCGTGATCGCCTTCTTGCTGACCTGCTAATCCTAATTTCTGCTGCCACATAGCATTAAATGCATCATTAAATTTAGCAGCAAAACCATTCACAACCGATGAGAGTTGCTCAACGGCAGCATCTTGATCAGCAAATAAAGGAATTAAGCTTTCAGCTAATCGCGCAATATTCCAATTGGCAATGTTCGGCTGATTACCAAATGCATAGCGCCCTTGATGGTCAATCGAACTAAACACAGTGTCTAAGTCAAACTGATTCATCATCGCGCAGGGGCCATAGTCAATGGTTTCACCGCTAATCAAGGTATTATCTGTATTCATAACGCCATGTATAAAGCCAATTCTCATCCAGCTGATAACGAGCTCTATTTGCTTATCTAACACGGCGGTTAAAAATTCAATATAACGCCGCTCACCCGTACTGCTAATGTCAGGAAAGTGGCAATTTATTGCGTAGTCGACTAGCTTTTCTAACCCTTCTATATCACCTTGTGTAGCTAAGTATTGAAATGAGCCAACACGGATATGACTCTTAGCTAAACGAGTGACAACTGCACCCGGGCGAGGTGGCTGGCGATATACCGTTTCGCCAGTTGTAACTACAGCTAAACAACGCGTAGTCGCGATACCAAGCGCATGAAGTGCCTCACTCATGATGTACTCACGTACAGCCGGACCAATTGCACAGCGACCATCACCACCACGTGAGAATACCGTTGCTCCTGCACCTTTTAACTGTAAATCCCACAATATGCCATTTTGATCTGCAATAGCACCAAGCAAATGTGCTCTGCCATCACCAAGACGCGGTGAAAAATGACCAAATTGATGACCTGAGTAACCAAGTGCAACCGGTGCAACATCTTTATCTATTGTTGAACCAGATAGTAATTTAGCTAAAAATTCGCTGTCGTGATTAATCGCAAAATTATCAGCGAGCTTGTCATTAAATAGCAGTAATTGCGGCTTAGCAACGGCACTCGGCATATCTTTAATAGCAAGCAGTTCACTAATATCTGTGTATCGGGTTTGCAGTTTCATAACTGTCCTTAAGATGTCGCTATACCTACACGATTATCGCCTACACCATAGGCCACTAGTTGGCTTAGAGCCTGCAGGCTGTAACCGCTTTGCTGTTGTAATTCATTGAAAAAATCTTGTGCTGCTTGTAATGACTTTTTAGTTTGTAAGCCGCCATCAATCAACTCATGGGCACGCAAGTAGGCTTCTACATCGCGAGAAAGCAAAAAGGTATCTTTACCAAGCGCTCGCAAAGCGTAAGGGCCAGTATTTCCCCCTAGACGCGCACCATGCTTTTTAAGATAGGCCCACAAACCAATAATATTGTCAGTTGGCCAATCTGCAATAAATTGGCTAAAACTGCCATGTTTCTCGGCAACTTCGTGGATCATGTACGCATTTTCTGGGATCGTTTGTACTTTTTTAAAATTACGAACAATTCGCTCATCACTGGCTTTTTGCTCAAGCATATCTGGCGGCATCATCAACAACTTTTCTACGCTGAAATCCCAAAACACATCACGAAAACCAGCCCATTTATTATTGATAACAGACCAATAAAAACCGCTTTGAAAGACTTTACGCGTAAACTCTTCTAACCATAAATCGTCATGCATTTTGGCAATATCAGTATCATCGAGCGGGTTTGATAACAATGCATGCAGCATTTCTTCGCTGCCTTTTCGAGATACGGCTCGCTGATAAATATCGTTAAATTTTTCCATCATTTTTCCAATTTATTTGGTTAACGCTAAGTGTACGTAAAAACACGCTTATACGTAACCATGTTGCAAAATCGGTCACTAAAAAACAAATCCTTCGCCTTGACACCTAGATGGCTAAAATGCTTTAATCGCCGCCAATACCCTATTTAACTATGTTGGCTTTAACCTTTAAAGCGAGCATAAAGGGCTGGAAGAGGTGCGTTATTCAGGTAGCGTATGGGAAGAGCACAGACTCTGTTGATCATACGTGAGGGGAATTAACGCCGAGAAATAACACCGTTTGTGAGGTGCTTATTTCGGGCGACTGGGCTGAATCCCAGCGACTGTCACCAACAATAGCATAGCGCTATTGATTAGTTTGGTGGAGAGCTTCTGGTCTTAGTATAATAAGGCCGTCGCGTCTTTATTATTTTAAGCCCATTCGCTCTTCGAATTATACCTTGTTCGAACGACGACATGCGGCTCCATTCAAATGTTCCCGCATAAACTCTTCGAATACCTTATAAGTTCGTGAGAGATGATCAACAATTTTGATTTAAACGACTATCCATTGTGGACAGCGCTTGTCACGCCATTTTCTGAATCTGGCGAGGTCGATTACACGGCCCTTGAACAACTGGTCGCGGAGCAGCAAGATGCAAATAACGGCATTTTATTGCTTGGCAGTACCGGTGAAGGACTGGCGCTTTCACTCAAAGAGCAACAAGCCATTGTTGAGCATGTTTGCCAATTAGCACCGAGTGTACCACTCATGGTTGCTGTGGGCGGCATGAACCTTAAGCAACAAGTTGCTTGGGTTGAATACTGCAACCAACTACCTATTCATGGCTACCTGTTAGGTTCACCTCTGTATGCAAAACCTGGGGTTGTTGGGCAAACACATTGGTTTGAAAGCCTATTAGACGCAAGTAACCACCCTTGTATGTTGTATAACGTACCAGGGCGCAGCGCAGTTGAGATTTCACCACAGGTGATCAAAAACCTTGCTGAGCACAGAAATCTTTGGGCTTTAAAAGAAGCCAGTGGCGACATTAGCAAATTTGAAGGCTTTAGAACGGCATCACCAACACTGGCTATTTTCAGTGGCGATGATGCACTTATGCCATATTTTGCTCAAGCTGGTGCAAAAGGTTTAGTTTCGGTTGCCGCGAATGCTTGGCCGAGTCAAACCCATGAGTTTGTTAAACGTAGTTTAAGTGGTCAATACCCAAATCTATTCACCGATTGGTCGCAAGCAATCCAAAGTTTATTCGCTGTGGCAAACCCAATCCCCGTAAAAGTACTGATGCACCTGCAAGGTAAAATAAACACCCCGCATTTACGTCCGCCGCTTACGCATTTAGAGCTTGAGCAAACAGACAGCATCACCCACGCAAACAACACAATTTTATCTTGGAACTAAAAACAGGTTTTATCATGAGCTGGTTAGAATTATTAAACAACTTAGAATCAGGCGCAGTTCGCGCAGCAACACAAGACGAGAACGGCAACTGGCACGCCAATGTTGAAGTTAAACAAGGCATTTTAGAAGCCTTTAAAAACGGCACTAATACTGAGTTCCCTGGTGGTTTTGTTGATAAGCACAACTTAGCACCACAAGGCTTTGCAGCAGATGCAGGCGTGCGTATGGTACCAGGTGGTAGCAGTGTTCGCCGTGGCGCACACGTTGCCAAAGGCACCATTATCATGCCACCAGCATATGTGAATATTGGTGCGTTCATCGACGAAGGTACTATGGTCGATAGCCACGCATTAGTGGGTTCATGCGCACAAGTGGGTAAAAATGTTCACCTAAGTGCTGCAGTACAATTAGGTGGTGTACTAGAGCCAATTGGTGCTAGCCCTGTGGTTATTGAAGATGACGCATTCATCGGCGCAGGCTGCGTTATTGTTGAAGGTGTGGTTGTGAAAAAAGGTGCTGTACTTGCGCCAGGTGTTCGTTTATCTGCAACTATTCCTGTCTACGATTGCGTTAACGAACGCCAGCTAGACAAAGGTGAAGCCATCCCAGAAAACGCGATTGTGATCCCAGGCTCTCGCCCTGCTTCAAATGCATGGGCTCGCGAGCAAGGTCTAAGCATGTCTTGTGCATTGATCGTGAAATACCGTGATGAACAAAGCGATGCATCATTACTGTTAGAAGAGGTTTTACGTTAATGAGCTTTTTGAGCACGCCCATCAAGCAAGCGGTTGAACAAGTTTCAACACATCTTGATACGCCATTTTTTATCTATGATTTAGATAAATTAACTGCACATTTAAATCAACTGACTGCGCAAACCGATGTGAAGCTTTGGTATGCCGTAAAGGCCAACCCACTGTCTCGCATTATTCAATGTTTAGACAGCGCAGGGTTTAACTTTGATGTTGCAAGTAAAGGTGAACTTGAGCAAGTACTTGCTCAAGGCATCGATAGCGAGCGCGTGCTCAACACAGGGCCTGCAAAGAGCCCTGCACAAATTTCACATTTCATTGCTCGCGGCGTACGTACTTTTGTGGCCGAGAGCGTTAACCAAGTTCGCTGGTTAAACGAACAAGCAACAAAAGCAAATTGTCAGCTGCAAGTTCTATTGCGCGTACAACTTCGTTGGCCAGACAGCGAAAAGAACCCTCTTGGTGGCGATAGCCTTACTCCTTTTGGTTTGGGCTGTGATGAGTGGCAAGCACTCACTGTAAGTGATTACCCAGCTCTTAGCTTTGATGGTCTGCATATTTTCCAATGGGGCAATATGCTAAGTACTGACAAGCTCGCCGAGCTATGGCGTGCGATGATTGCGCCATTACAACAGCTAGCAAGCTCAATAAATATTAACCTTAATATTCTCGATTTAGGGGGTGGCTTAGGTATTCCCTATACGCAAGATGCTAACCGACTCGATTGGTCTGCACTTATCGAGACTCTGGCGGCTATTAAAGTAGATGCTGGTGTCAAAGAGCTTTGGATGGAACTTGGCCGCTATGCGGTGGGCGAATGCGGCCATTACGCAACGCCGGTTGTTGAGCGCAAAGAGAATTACAATCAACAACAAGTGATTTTATCAGGCGGTATTAACCATTTACTTCGCCCTGCTGTAACAAGCCAAAATTTTCCTGCAGCCTTACTTCGCGAATCGACGGCTGAGCCTGCGGCAATGACTTTATACGGACCTCTTTGCACCGCCCTTGATTGCTTAGGTGAGCACCAATTAGCGAGCGATTTAAATGAGCAAGACTGGTTGGTATTCAGCCAATGTGGTGCGTACGGCTTTACCGAAAGTATGCCGTACTTTTTATGCCACGAATTAGCGGCTGAATACACCCTTGAACAAGGCAATATTGAGTGTATCCGTAGCGCTGAAGATGCCAGCTATTATTTAAGGTAATCGCCATGAGCAAAGAGTTAATCAGCCAAGAGAATATTGTGGTTGGCGAGATAGCCAACGGCCTACCACTGGCAATTCCTGTATATCGCTTAAAAGGCGATGGCACAGGACCTAACGTGTATATACAAGCCAATATGCATGGTGCTGAAGTACAAGGTAATGCAGTAATTTATCAATTGCTTGAGCAGCTAAAATCACTCAAGCTGCGTGGCGATATTACCCTAGTTCCTTATGCTAACCCTATTGGTTGCAACCAAAAATCAGGTGAGTTTACTTTAGGTCGCTTCGATCCAATTACTGGCACCAATTGGAACCGCATGTACCGCTTTAATAAAGCGTTACCGTCACAGATTGCTGAACAGCATAAAGACAGTGATGATGCGACCCTTAAAGCTGCATTTAAACAGGCACTCGTTGCTGACATCGACAGTCAATTAACGGGTCCTGATTACAGCCTAACAACGGGTAAGCGCATTGCTCTTAACTTGCAAAAGCTTGCCCACCAGGCTGATATCGTTTTAGACCTTCACACGGGGCCTATCTCGAGTAAGCACTTATATTGCCCTGAATACGCCAAAGACAGCGCAAGCTACTTCAACATTGAGCATGTGTTACTGATCCCAAGTGATTTTGATGGCGCGATGGATGAAGCGAGTTTCTGCCCATGGTGGTCACTATCTGAAGAGCTTGCCAAACAAGGCCGTGAATTTGCTGTCCAAGTAGAAGCATTCACTGTTGAACTTGGTAGCCAAGAAAAAATCGATTTAAGTGCGGCTTTTGAAGATGCAAATAGCATTTTAAGTTACCTCAATCAAAAAGAGGTATTAGTTGATGCTGCGTATCATCCAAAAGCGATGACACGTTATGCCTGCATGCTTGAAGATTATGTAGCTTACTACGCACCTATGGGTGGCATGGTCGAGTATCTTGCCCCACTGGGTGGCCATATTAAAGCTGGTGAGCCTATCGCCCGCATTTTAAGAATGGAGCGCTACCTTTCTGAGCAGCCTCTACAAACATTAAGTTTTGATAAAGACGCCATTGCTATTTTGCATTTTGCTTCAGCAAGCGTGAATCAAGGTACCGAACTTTATAAGTTTTTTACCAACGTATTTGAGCTATAAGCTCATCCTTTCTCATTGCGTGAGAGTCAACGGCTTATGCCCTTAGGCCGTTACAGCAGGGCTCCAAGCTTAGCTTGGGGCTCTCTATTTACCTAAAATTTCAACAATTCAGTACAAGTTCACGGTTACTTATGTAAAAATCGTTATAATTATACCTACTTACAAGTCTACTGAAAGGGAACTGCAATGGGATGGCGCATTTGGCTGGCAGCAGCTGGCTTATTTTCTGTACCTGTATTTGCTCAAACTGAACAACCACAAACTAACGAACAAGATGACGCGCTAGAACTCGTAAAGCAGTGTATTTTGAACGAAGCGATTGGCGGTGACGGTAAACAAACACTCGAAGAACTTCGTAAAAAATGCTCAGACTTAGACGAGAGTAAAAAGCTCACCGCTTTAGATAAGCGTAAAGCCCGTGAAGAAGTGAGCAAGAAAAACCGTAATGTGATCACCCCACATAAGCGTAACTACATATTACCGCTTTCATACGTATCTAACCCGAATGAACGTCCTTTTGATGGTTTAAAAGATCTTGCAGAGCAAACTGATGGCGAGCCACTTGATAACCTTGAAGTGAAATATCAACTTTCAATTAAAGTGCCTATTTTCGAAGGCTTTTCAGATAAAGATCAGGGCGTATTCTTTGCGTTTACCATGCAATCGTTTTGGCAGTTTTATAACAAAGATATTTCATCACCGTTTCGTGAAACAAACTACGAACCAGAGATCTTCTGGGTGAACTACCTTGATCCTGAGCATGTGCTTTGGGGTGATGAAATGGCAATTGCAATTGGTGCCTCACACCAATCGAATGGCCGAAGCCAGCCTAACTCACGTTCATGGAACCGTATCTATGCCGATTTCCTATGGGAAAAAGATGGCTTTGTTTTTAGCTTTAAGCCTTGGTATCGCATTCCTGAAGATAAAAAAGACGATGAGCTAGAAGCCCGTGGCGATGATAATCCAGATATCTACAAATACATGGGTTACTTTGAGCTTTCGGGTGCATACCGTTACAACGAGCATGAATTTAGCTTTATGACCCGTAATAACTTAAATTCAGATAACCGTGGTGCAATCCAATTAGATTGGTCTTTCCCTCTTTGGGGCCGATTACGTGGCTACGCACAATATTTTAATGGTTATGGTGAGAGCTTGATTGATTACAACGCCGATATTGAACGTTTTGGTGTGGGTATTCTGTTAACTGACTTGCTTTAACTTCAATAGATGAAGAGCGAGCTTTAGTTAGCTCGCTCTAAATAGTCGTTATTTTTTAACGATGAAGTGACCTTCAAATTCTGCTACTAACACATCGCCATCGTATACATTTACTGGCACATGGTAGCTTGCTTTACCACTGTCTTCTAAATCAGCTAATTTGCCTTTACAACCAGCCAGCTCAACACTACCACGAGGGTCGTTATTGAGTGGTTTAAGGTATTTAATGTTGGCATCAGCTAACACGATATTTCCTTCAAGACCTGCTTCTTTCAGCGCTAGGTAAGTTGCGCCCCACCCTGTTAAGGTTGCTAAACTATAAATTGAACCCGCAAACATAGTGTTATGAAGGTTTAAGTTTGCATCTAAATCAGCGCGGGTAGTAAACTGCCAATCGGTATAGCTTTCAACTTTAATGCCCATCGCATCACTGATTGGGATCGACTCACGCCACGTGTTTTGCAGTACTTGTGTCCAGTTTGGATGACGGAACCAACCCGGCTCAGAGGGCTTTTGTTTTACCATTTTCCAATGCTGTACATCGTCATAGGCAAGGTGCGCTTTTTCTTTTAATTCGTAGCCATGACGTTTATAGAAATCAAGAGCTCGCTCACGAGCAAACAATACCAGCTCGTCAGCATCTTGAGTCCATGCGATTTTTTCTAATTCATGTAATAAACGGCTACCAATATGCTGGTTACGATTACCTTCAGCGACCGCCATATAACGAACTTGCGCTTGCTGATGATTGTTAAAATGCAGGCGGGCTACACCTAATACTTCGCCGTCATTATTTTTGATAAAGCGGTGCTCAGCGTCTTGTTCTAAGTCATCTTGCTCAGAACCACGCGGCTCGCCCCAGGGTGCTCTTAAAACCTGCCAACGTAATGAATAGTACGCTTGCCAATCTTCGCTGCTTTGTGGGGTGGTCACTTTAAACATAAAAACTCCTGTGATAATTCAGCCACTGTCTGTTGTTTTTCTGTCGTGGCCTTTGGAATGCGAATTACGATACGCGATCTTCTAACAAGTTGGAATAATACTTTGGTGACCCAGCCTAAATTATTATTCTGAGCTGTAAAAACTAATGCACAATTGCACTTTAAGCCTGCTGGTCTATGCTGAAATAATTGTATTATTTTAGTAAACAAATAGCTAAAGGCCCGAAATATGGAACATTTTCTTGAACCCAGTGGCGCAGTAAAACATAGTTTTATTGAGGACTGCCACCGATTAGGGCAACTCATCTATTGGCATAAACAAGGCAATTACAGTATTCAAGTTAGGCAACTTAACCAATTACGCTGGTTACTGATCAACGAAACTCTGCAATCAGTCATTGAAAAACGCCGACCTGCCAGATTACTTTTCCCGCATTTACAATATCTTGCAAAGCTTTGGCAAGACTTAGAGGAACCTAAAAAGATTTTAGAACTAGGGCTAGGCGGTGGTGCTATTCGTAATTACTTACAGCACACCTACCCTGACAGCCAACTGACATCGGTTGATAAAAACCCCGACATAATTCACTGCTATAAACGCTATTTTGGTGGCGATCATGCCAATAATCTGCACTGTTTTGATGCGCAGCAAGTATTAGAGCAAAACAACGAATACAATTGGATTATCCTAGATTTCTTCAGTGAGGTAGATGCGCCATTATTTTTATACAAGCACCAGTTTTACACCAAACTAAGAGCAGCGATGGCAAAAGATGGCTTGTTGTTCATTAATTTTTTATCTAATCACCCATCGCAACTAAAACAACTTGAGCACCTGCTAATCACCGAGTTTGGCAAGCGCCCAAGCATTGTAAAAATCCCCGACTACGTGAATCACATCGTGATGATCAAAAAGTAGTTGTCTGCTAAACAGATAAATTAAAAGTAACGGGACCATCGTTACATAGGCTTACTTGCATATCAGCACCAAACTGCCCTGTAGCCACTGTTAAGCCCGCTTTTTTAGCCTCTGCAATAAAATACTCATAGATTGTATTGGCTTGTTCTGGCGTGCCAGCACTTGAAAAGCTTGGACGCATACCCTTTTTAGTGTCGGCTGCTAAGGTAAACTGCGAAACAACTAACAGCTCGCCCTTGATATCATTCAAACTTAAATTCATCTTTCCTTGTTCATCGGTAAAAATGCGGTAATTGCTGACTTTGTGTAAAAGCTTCTGGGCGCTTTGCTCGGTGTCCTGTTTTTCAACACCTAATAGCAGCAAAATACCTTGTGAAATTTCACCAACCACTTCGCCTGCCACTTCTACTTTTGCTTGTTTTACTCTTTGAATTAAGCCTTGCATTGATCCCTCGATAACTTGATATACATTAAATCTGCGGCACGTCGCATTGCCGCCAAATATACCTGATTATCACTGCTGTGCCCAATGCCATCTAAAATCAATAATTGTGCATTTAACCGTTCAGCAAGCTGCTGTACGGCACTATATCGACAAATCAAATCGGCGCGGCCATGAATAAACCAAATAGGTAAATGAGTCAGCAGATGTGCATTTTCTGCGATAAAGCCTTCTTCAATGAAACAGTGATGACGAAAATAATGCACCATTAACTTTGCTTGATTTAACCCGACATGGGGCTCCTGTAAACTCCAGTTTGTCAAAGGCTCACCATGACATAGCACCTGCTCCCAATGACACCATAACTTGGCAAATTTACTGGCTTTAATTTGATCATCATTGTTTAGTTGCTGCTGATAAAAGTCGAGTAAGGCACGCCAATCAGTGTAATCATGTGCAAATTCATTAAAGCACTCAGGGTAAAAATGCGCGCCGGCTCCTTTTGTTGTGTAAAGCCACTCGAAGTCACTGTTACATGCTAAAAAGCTAGCCCGTAAAATAAGCCCTGCAACATGCTCTTGGTGATGAATAGCATAGACAAGTGCCAAAGTGGCACCCCATGACTCACCACACACCAGCCACTTTTCAATACCCAGTTGCTGGCGTAAATACTCGAGATCGGCGACTAATTCTGAGGTTGTATTGGTTGAACTATCATGGGGGGTTGAGTGACCGCAACCGCGCTGACTGAACATGATCACCCGAAAACGTTCTAAGTCGAAAAAGCGGCAGTTTTCAGGGCATAGACCCGCACCAGGCCCGCCATGGCATAACACCACAGCAATCCCTGTAGACGCACCATATTCTTGCACATGGATTTGATGACCATCGCCAACACTCAAGTGATAATCACGGTTGGCAACATATTGTGGATGTAACTGCACCTCGCTCTCCTTAGGTGCAGTGAATTTAAACCTCTATATCAGGCGTGTCCTCGATATTCTCAGGGCTGATACATACAGTAAATTCTGCACCGAGTAATACGACAATCCACGACAAATACACCCATACAAATAAAATAGGGATTGTCGCCAACGCCCCATAAATAACTTCGTATGATGGGAAGTGGCTGATGTACAAAGCAAAGCCTTTTTTTGTCAGCTCAAACAACATAGCTGCAAACAAAGCGCCCGGAATTGCCGCTCTAAATGGAACTCGTGTGTTAGGAACTAAAGTATAGAGCATAATGAAGCCAATCATTGAAATTATGTAAGGTAATAATTTCAATAAAAAGCCGCTAAAGCCGGGGATACCTTGATCGGCAAACGACACTAACGACACTATGTATGAAGTAACACCAATACTAGCCCCTAATAACACAGGGCCTAAACTAAGCACCATCCAATAAACGGCAAACGAAATCATCATTGGACGCTTTTTCTTAATACGCCAAATTCGATTTAATGTAGCATCGACATTGCGAATAAGTAACAAAGATACTGCAGCTAAAAAACCCACACCAACGGCAGTCATTTTATTCGCATTACCGGCAAAAGCACTGATATGCTCTTTAATTACATCTGTAGAGGTCGGCACAAGATTAGTAAACAAGAAATTTTCTATGGTCACTAACGTGCTTTCGAATCCTGGGAAAGCAGAAAAAATAGCCACACCAACCGCCACTAAAGGCACGATTGATAATAAGGTCACATAAGCCAAGTACCCAGCATTAACAGTGATTTGATCGTCAATACAACGATTAAGATACTGCATCCACCAAGTAGGTTGTTGCTTTAAAAAAATGCTTAATTGCAACTTATATCGACTGAGCTTCTCATCCATAGAATCTAATTTCTGCTAAAATGTTTTGATAATCATAGCAATCCACCACATAATTTGAAATGAAAGGTACCTAAAAAGGATTCTCAATGAAAAAACTGACACTTTTAAGTGCACCACTATTTGCAGTAACAATGGCATTATCAGGCTGTCAGTCAGCTTACTACTCAGCCATGGAGTCTGTCGGTGTGCATAAGCGCGACATTTTAGTAGACCGCGTAGAAGAAACAAAAGAAGCACAGCAAGAGTCACAAGAAGAGTTTCAATCAGCATTAGACAGATTAACCACGCTTATCAATTTTGATGGTGGTGAACTACAAGATGCCTACAATCAACTGAATGATGATTACGAGTCGAGCTTAGCGGCAGCAAACGACGTAACAAGCAATATCAATAAAGTAGAAGATGTAGCTGAAGCGCTATTTGATGAGTGGGCCGATGAGCTAGAGCAATACAAAAGCGCCTCTCTTAAACGTGAAAGCAGCAAAAAGCTCAATGCAACTAAGCGCCAATTTGATCAACTACTTCGCTCAATGCGCAGCGCAGAAAGCAAAATGGAGCCAGTATTATCATCACTTCATGATAATGTTTTGTACTTAAAACATAATCTAAACGCACAAGCTGTAACGGCTATCAAAGGTGAGTTCACAAGCCTAAAACGCGATATAAAAGTGTTAATGGACGACATGAACAAATCTATCGAAGACTCTAATAAGTTCATTGAGCAAATGAACAAAGCGGGCTAATCAGCTCAAGCTATTAATAACAAAAGCCTACTAAAACGTAGGCTTTTTTATGTAACCTCTTGTTACTTTTTAATGATTTATCTTAAATTTTATTTTGCTAAACTCACTGCAAAGAATAAAAAGTAAGCATGGTATGCATTTAAAAACACTCTCAACACTTATTGCAGCAGCACTTTTAAGTGCATGCAGTAATTCAAACACTGTTAATGTTATTGCCGGTGAAGGCACTATAACTCCGTTAAAAACCGAGGGTGAGTACGAAGGTCGCTACCACAACCTTTATCCGGGTGATAAAGAATACCCAACAACCTGCACTGACAATTGCTATGAAGCATCAGAACTCCTTGTGTGCGATGACAGCAACTCACAATGCGAGTTTCACGCAGAACAACATGTGCCTGCAATCAACTCAGGTTTTACGGTGCGCTGGTTAGGTCATGCTGGGTTTTATATTCAATCACCAAATGGTGAGCAGCTGTTGTTTGACCCTGTTAAAGATCAGTTTGATTCGCCCGTAGACTTTGCCTTTAAGCTTGCTGGCGGCATGTATCGCAAACCTGGTTTTTGGCCATCACAAGCTGAACTTAATGGCTTAGATGCAGTAATGTACTCACACATTCACTATGACCATTTTAACAAGGCGGATATAGAAGAGATTGGCAATGCCCCCCGCTACTTAGTGCCATTAGGCTTTGCAGATAACTTCCCGACGGGTGGCTTTAATATTTCCGAATTGGCGTGGTACGCAAGTACACAAATTAATGATTTAACGATTCATGCGCTGCCAGCTCATCATTTTAGCAGTCGTATAATGGTGCCTTTCATTTACGACGACCACAATAAAGATTTATGGAATGGTTGGTTACTTGAGCAAAACGGTAAAACCTTATTTTTTGCTGGTGATACCGGTTACTCAAAACACTTTCAAGATATTAATCAAAAATACGGCGAGATTGATGTATGTTTAATGCCTATCGCTTCATATTACCATGAAGAAAACGGTAAGTGGTATCGCTATGTTCATACAACGCCAGAAGACAGCTTAAACGCCGCGGAGGAGCTAAGCTGTAAAGTGATGATCCCGTGGGGTTATGGCAACTCAAGCTGGCAAATGGGTGACCATTCAAGCCACTCTGCATTATTAAGATTACTGCATATGCAAAAACAGATGAGCAGCCAAGTCCCTCTTTACATATTGAATGAAGGTGAGCAAGTGTCACTGTAGTGACACTTACAAGCCCTACATAGTATGTTTGAGCAATGAGTCCCGTAAAGCCAACATAAGTTTATGGGCGCTTCCTGCAGACATGGCTAATGGATTAAATTCGCTGGTACCTGAGTATTTAAGGTTAATAGGGGTCACTTGTTTAGTGTAAGGAATGTAACCCATAGACCAGTTTTCAAACTCTCTTTCATAAATTTCACAATAGTTCAGCATAATTATATTGCGATGTCTCTTGTCATTAAGAATACGATGATAAGTTTCATTCACCGCTTTTCGTGACCCCTCAAGGCATTGCATAAAGTGGGTGCTATTAAAACAAAGTAGCCCAGTTACATTACTTTCTGCATTATTCTGCTTAGCTTTCTCGAGAATATCTTCGATGTCATTGGGCCCAAACCCATCGCTAATTTCACTTGTGTAAATCAGTCTAACTAAATACATCTTACTCTCCTGCAAGGTAGGTTTAGAAAAGATAGTACAGATAGGGGAGTTAGTAAAAAGTTGCGAGTTGCGAGTTGCGAGTTGCGAGTTGCGAGTTGCGAGTTGCGTATATGGACTCCCCCTGTAAGGCAAGAAAATTCAAAGTGTAATTTGATAATAGCAAGTTCACGTATATTCGGCCTTATTATGGGGAGCTACCCCGAGACCTGAATGGCTTAATCCACTGTATT
>NZ_JBECOT010000025.1:0-57436 GCF_040104395.1 Pseudoalteromonas sp. BZA4 | reverse complement strand
ACATAGAAAAGGCGCTCAATGCGAGGCCGAGAAAATGTCTAGGGTTTAGGCAACCAGCGGTAATATTCGATGAATTACGCAAAGCAGCCTAATTTAGCGAGTGGTGCACTTCGGACTTGAATTCGCGCTTTAGACACAAGTATGAGTTTTCCTTTCATAGAATCAGCTTTTTCAGATAAACCTATATTTAGTTAAAATTTATAATATTTAGCGTTATTTAGACAGCAAAATGGGTGAGCATTTTTTAAGCTCACTTTTAAATGGATTGGTGTGTCATGAAAGCGCGATTGGTTATATTATTTGGCTTTACCTTGTTGATTTTATTAGTTTCAACAACACCTAAAGCGATGCCCATTAAAGAATTTGAAAAGCTTAGAACCTCAATAAGGCAAAGCTACGCCAGTTCACCTCAAGAAGGGCTTGAGTTTGTCAATGCGCTAATTGAAACTACCGAACTAACACTAGAACAAAAGATTATAGTCACTAATTATAAAGCTTGGTTTTTGCTTGAGACTGACAAGCTAGAACAAGCCATGGAAACCATTGTTAAGTACATGAATATGGTTTCTCAATCTGATGAAAAAGACCTCATGTATGGCTATTTCAATATTTCTGGTGGGATTTATGCGCGCTTAGGTCTATATGAAGAAGCCTTAGTGTACTATCGCGATGCCATGCCATTTGCACAATCTCGAGATGAGCGTTTAATTTATCAAACCGAAAATAATATCGCTTTGGTAAAGCTACGTTTGAACCGTTATAAAGAAGCTGCCGACTCGTTCACATACTATCGAGATTATGCCCACAGAAAAAATCAAACTCTCAACGAATCATTTGCTAGCAATAACTTAGCGCTTGCTTTAATTGGATTAAAACAGTACTCAAATGCACTCAAGGTTATCAATGAAGCTATTGGGCTCCAAAGCCAACACAACTACACCACTCACCTTGCTTCAAGCCTTGTTCTAAAAGCCAAAGTATTACGTTTTCAAGGTTTTTTAGAAGACTCAGAAAAGGTACTCAACGAGGCCTCAACACTCATTGAAAATAAACAGCTTGAGAATGAGCAACTTAATATTATTTTATGTTTAGCAGAAACGTATGAAGCACAAGGACACACTGACAAAGCACTCAATACACTTGCATCCGTTGATACACACACTGTTAGCCATACTAATTTTGAAGCCCTGTTATCGATTGCAAAATTAACTGCAGAGCTTTACGAGAAACAAAAAAATTATGTAAATGCACTCAGTGCTTATAAACAATATTCGTTCATTAACGCCGCTATTTTAACCAGACAAGCCAAAGTGAATTTAGCAAAAGCACTTGCAGAAGCTGATGTTGCCGCAAAAGAAGTAAGAATTTCTAACCTGACTCGTGCAGAACAAATAAAAGCCACTAAAGCGAATGCATTTAAAGATCTCACGATTGTAGTAAGCATTTGTTTAGTCGTTATTTTATTTGGCTCATTTATCGCAATCAACAGCATAGACAAACAAAAACAAAAATTAGCTAAAGCATTAGAGCTGTTAAAAGATACGCAAGATCATCTGATTGAAATCGAAAAAATAGCCTCTTTAACAGCACTGGTATCTGGTATGGCGCATCAACTTAATACCCCTATTGGCACCATAGTGACAGCCAGTTCATTAATCGATGATTACATGGAAGGTTTAGAAGAAAAATTTAAAGCCCGAGAGCTCTCTAGCAAGCATTTTCATAAGTTTATTACCGATACCAATAGCGCTAAAGAGCTGGTGATCAGTAGCATTAATCGACTTGCCGGCATCGTAGAAGAATTTAAAGCGCTCAATGTGTCTATTCACCTTGATAAACCAATGAGCAAAATACAGCTACCAAGCTTTATTGGTCATCGTTTATGCCCTTTGAGCAAACATCTTGGTAAACAAATTGAGTTTAAAATTCATGGTGATGAGGCAGTTATTACGTCATATCCAACTATCTTAAGTGATGTATTAAAAACCTTGGTTATAAATTCCTGCGAGCATGGCTTTGTTAATTCTGATCAAGGTGTTGTCGAAGTAATAGTTAAAGCCTATACACATGTGGTTGAAATTACCTATCAAGATAACGGCGTGGGAATAAAAGACGAAATACTTCATGAAATATTTACGCCATTTTACACCACTAATTTAGGTGGAAACCATCTAGGGCTTGGCTTAAACGTAGTATTTAATGCGGTAAAATATAATCTTAGAGGGAAAATAAGCGCCGAGTCATGTAAACACGGCGCACGATTTGTTATTAGCCTACCAATCGATGCTCGATTGGTTGATGACACTAGCTATTAACCGGTATTACGCATACCTGCAGCGATACCTGTCATAGTGATCATCAAGGCATTATCAATATCGCCTTCAGATCCCTCGTCAGCTTCGCGTGAACGACGCAATAACTCAACTTGTAATAAGTTAAGTGGATCTGTGTACGGGTTACGAAGTGCGATTGACTCTTTGATCCAAGGTTGGTCTGCAAGCAGGCTCTTTTGTGGACTAAGCGATTGCACAAGCTCAATAGCCTCGCTCAATTCTTGACGTAGCTTCACGCCTAATGGCTTATATTGCTCAGTTACCAGTGCATCATCGTAATGCGCACTTAACCATATATCTGCTTTACTAAATACCATTTCTAGCATCTCTAAACGAGCACGAAAGAATGGCCATTTTAAGCTCATTTCATGAAGTGTCTCGATGCCATACTTATCTAACGCAGCTTTAAGGCCTGTTAATGCACCCAACCAAGCTGGCAGCATTAAACGGTTTTGGCTCCATGCAAAAATCCATGGAATAGCACGAAGGCTTTCTACTCCACCGTTTGGGTTACGCTTCGCAGGGCGAGAACCAAGTGGCAGTTTAGAAAGCTCTTGCTCTGGGGTTGCCATTCTAAAATAAGGCACAAAGTTTTCATCATGGCGCACAACTTGACGGTAATGCTCACAAGAATCTGCACTAATAAGCTCCATAACATCACGCCATTCGCTCTTAGGCTCTGGCGGTGGCAGCAGGTTACTTTCAAGAACAGCACCGGCATAAATATTTAAGCTTTGTAGAGCAACAGCAGGCAAACCAAACTTAAAGCGGATCATTTCACCTTGCTCTGTTACACGTAGGCCACCTTTTAATGAACCTGGAGGCTGTGAGCGAAGTGCTTGGGCAGCTGGCGCGCCACCGCGACCAACAGTACCTCCACGGCCGTGAAATAAAATAAGTTCAATACCGCGATTTTCGGCTAATTGAACCAGCTTATCCATAGCTTCATATTGTGCCCAACCGGCAGCCATCATACCTGCATCTTTTGCTGAGTCAGAGTAGCCGATCATGACATTTTGTTGGTTTTGAATATGACCACGGTACCAAGTGTTATCAAGTAAACATTCGATAACCTCTTTACCATTATTTAAGTCGTCTAACGTTTCAAATAATGGCGCAACTGGTAAGTTAAACTTACAACCACTTTCTTTAAGCAGTAACTGTACTGCCAGCACATCAGATGCAGTGCGTGCCATCGAAATAATATACAAACCAAATGTTTGTGCATCTTGCGCTGCAATTACATCGAATGTATCTAGCACCTCTTGTACTTCTGGGCTTGGTTGCCAATGTTTTGGAATTAACGGACGTCGAGAGTTTAGCTCAGCAAGTAAAAACGCTTGTTTGTCTTCTTCTTGCCATTGATGGTAATCACCTAAACCTAAATAACGTGTTAGCTCCGAGAAAACATCGCCATGACGCGATGAATCCTGACGTACATCGAGTTTTGCAAGGCGTAGACCAAAGCTATTAATACGGCGCAGAACATCAAGCAGCAAGCCATCGGCAACTACTTTCATGTTAGTCTTAATAAGCGAGCGATAACACACTTCGATTGGGTGCTTAATTTGCGTGATATCGGTAATTAAATCTTCAGAATCAGTGCGCTTTTTCTTTATTTTAGCGCCCAAATGCGTCACGGTTTCAGCAATTTGATTCTTTAATTTTTTAAGTACCGCACGATAAGGTTCAAAGTCTTGGCCGGCAAGCTCAATAAGCTCATCACTTGCATCCGACATAGATAGCTCATTGCTTAGCGTTTCGATATCACGCGAATACAAATCAAGTGCCATCCAGCGGCCATGATCAAGTACTTGCTGTGTGACTTCAGCAGTTACAAACGGGTTACCATCACGGTCGCCGCCCATCCATGAAGTAAATTCAATTGGGCTGAAATCAATAGGTAGCTCTAGATCAAGCTCTGCTTTTACGTCTTCGCCAAACTCACGTAAGAAACGCGGAACAGCGTGCCATAAGCTATTTTCAATAACCGCAAAACCCCATTTAGCTTCATCAATTGGCGTTGGGCGTGAACGACGAATATCGTCGGTATGCCACGCTTGGCTAATAAGTTGGGCAATACGATTTAATAAATCTGCACGTTCACTAGGTAGGTTATCTTTACGCTCTAAAGAGGCAAGACAATCACTTAATTCAACGTGTTTATTAATCATTGTACGGCGTGTCACCTCAGTTGGGTGAGCCGTCAGTACTAAATTGATGTGGAGTTTTGAGAGTGTTTGTGCCAAGTGATTAGGATCAACTTGACCTTGCTTTGATGCTGTTGCTAACGCTTTTAATGTTTGAGTGAGAGGGTTTAGTTGGCAAAAACCAACATCATTAAAGCGAGATACGGTATGGAATTGTTCAGCAACATTAGCAAGATTCAAAAAATGATTAAATGAGCGTGCAACCGGTAATAGTTCTTCATCTGTGAGAGCGTGTAGTACTTCGATAAGCGCTTGTCTGTCGACTTCGTTACCACTACGTGACGATTTAGATAAAGCGCGAATCTCTTCTACCTTATCTAAAATGGCTTGTCCTTGTGCATCTTTAATGGTTTGACCCAGCATTTGTCCAAGCATACTAACATTACCGCGAAGTGCAGCGTATTGTTCACTCATTCTCATACTCCTTTCTTTAACTAAGTTGAAAGTACTTACTGCACAGTATTTAGCCAAGCACGAACGCAGCTAAATACTGATCCCTTTTATTAATATCATTGTCAGCGTTAATTTAATAGATCGAATTTTCTAACATACTCGTAAAAAAGAATAACCAATCTATAAACATAAAAGTGTAATAAATACGCAGCTTAGTCAGCTGCAAAGCGTTAAAGCCAGCTCAATTGGTAAAATGGACTTACCAATTTAAAAGGTAAAATCCCCGTAAATTAAGGCATCCTTAATGTTTGCATGGTCAAATCTTTACCCGCCTTTTTTATGTGTTTGTAGGGTTAGATCAAGACAAACAGAGCTGCTATCATTTTATTAATTGGTGATAGATTGAGCGAAAAAATTTTCAAATATTTTTAGAACAGGTCAAAAATGCAACTCTATATTTTGTGCGGTGCAAGCAGTGAAATTGCAAATGCCTATTTCACTACTCTTCATAAACAAATCAACACGGGTCATATCGTAACCATCAGTCGAGGTGAATTTAAGGCAAGTTTAAATGAGTCATCAAGCAATGAGATAAGCCACCAGCATTTTATTACTGACTACTCAGAGCAAAGCTTAAGTGGCATTGCTAAAGAACTTGCTGGTGGCAACTATGATTTGGCCCAGTTGATGATATTTAACGGCCTATTGCATGATCCAGATAATGCCCCTGAACGTAAACTTGAACAAATATCTGAGCAGCACTTTATAAATAGCATGACCACAAATGCTCTATTACCAATTCGCTGTGTGAGTTTATTCTCAACGCTTTTAAAGCCACAAGTTTCAACTGTGGTGTGTGCCCTTAGTGCACGTGTTGGTAGCATTAGTGATAACAAGTTAGGCGGTTGGTATAGCTATCGGGCATCGAAGGCGGCATTAAATATTTTATTTAAATCTGCAGCAATTGAACTTAGCAGACGCTATAAAAAATGCCACTGCGTGTTATTTCACCCAGGTACAACTGATACGCCATTATCAAAGCCCTTTCAAGATAATGTGCCCGAAGGAAAGCTATTTACCCCTGAGTTTGTAGCCGAGCAGCTGCATTCATTGATAAGTGATGCTGACTATTTACAACAATCACAAAACCCTGCCTACTTTGACTGGCAAGGAAAACCCATAGACTGGTAACAGGAAATTTATGCATTTTACAAAACAAGCCATTGCTGATTTAGAAAACCGCTACCGCGCTCATTTAATTAATAGTTTGTCGGGGTTTAAAAGTGCCAACTTAGTCGGCACTCAAGATAGCAACGGCCAAACTAATTTAGCGATTGTCAGTTCAGTATTTCATCTTGGCGCACATCCCCCTTTAGTGGGTATGATAATTAGGCCCCATTCAGTGCCTCGTCATACCCTAGAGAACTTATTAGCCACTAAACAGTACACGATTAACCACGTAAACAAAGACATTTATAACAAAGCACATCAAACATCGGCACGCTACGACAAGGACGAGTCTGAATTTGATGCAACAGGGCTCAGTACTGAATACCTAAATGAATTTACAGCGCCTTTTGTTAAAGAAAGTAAGCTTAAATATGCGCTTGAGCTGAGAGAACACCACCACCTTGCCATCAATGGCACTGAGCTGATCATAGGTGAAATAACCGACATTTACTTAGATGAGGCTTGCTTGCAAGAAGATGGCTTTGTCGATATTGAAGCCATTGACACAGTCGCAGTGAGCGGGCTTGATAGTTACCATGTAACTGAACGTTTAGCCCGCTTAGCGTATGCTAAAAAATAACCTTTAATTCAGCACTAGATTATAAATGGCTTAGGCGCATGGGTTAACACCTCAAAACCAGATTCGGTGACAACTATGTCATCTTCTAGGCGCACACCACCGTAGCCTGGTATATAAATGCCAGGCTCAATAGTGATCACATTACCAACTTCAAGGTTGTAGTCTGTCAATGTGTTAATAAATGGCACTTCATGTAAAAATAGCCCTAAACCATGGCCCAGGCCTTTACCTGCGTACTCACCAAAGCCCGCCTCAGCAATCACCTTGTTTGACATGGCATTTAAATCTAAACAGTTAACACCTGGTTTAACCATTTCAAGTGCCGCATTTTGTGCATCAAGTACAGTATTATAAATACGGGTTTGTTTTTCTGACGCTTCGCCAATGATGTAACTGCGAGTCATATCAGAGCGATAGCCATTTACAACAGCACCAAAGTCAAGGGTTACAAAGTCACCTTGCTTTAAAACCTGATCTGACGGGTTACCATGCGGCAAGGCTGAGCGCTCTGCAAACAGCATGATGGTGGCAAACGACATACCTTCTGAACCAAGCTTTTGCATTCTAAATTCAAGCTCTAAAGCAAGGTCTCGCTCAGTTACACCCGGTTTAAAATAAGGTAGCGTTTGTGCTAATGCTTCATCAGCGATGGCCGCAGCAGCTTTAATTTGTGCAACTTCCCAGCTATCTTTAACGCGTCTTAGTTTTTCAATTAAACCGTTTACCGCTGTTAGAGTGTGGCCGCTTAGCTCATCTGCCACACCTTGCCAAATGGCTACCGTGACATAGCTTGCATCAAATGCGACATGGCTGTTCGGGCTAAGGTGCCTATTTATACAATGGCCAAGGGTTTCGTTGTCTCTGTCTCGACAAACAACTTCAAATCCTGTTGTTTCAGCAATTGCACGTTGGTGGTATCGGTAATCAGTGATCAACACACACGCATTTTGAGTAATTAATGCATAAGCAGCATTACCGCTAAAACCACTTAAGTAACGAATATTTTCATGACCAAGTACTAACATGGCGCTGTAACCCTGTTGCTCTAGCAAGGCTTTAAATTCAGCTTGTCTTTTTAAGTAATTAACTTGCATTGTCGCTCCTTATTTTTTGCGCATGCTAACAGTTATAGCCATAAATACGAATATTATGCGATTAGTCGCAGTGAGTTTGCATCGGGTGTTTACTCAAGCCACAATGCACAAAAAACCAAGGAGTACACAATGACAACATATGGTATTGGCACACAAACGCCAGATCAGGCGCTTGACTCTTTGTCAGATATGACAACAGATTTAACCCCTATTCAAAATGACGAATTTCAGGCGCGTATTGCAAAAGCACAAGCGTATATGCAAGCAAACAATATTGACGCAATTTACTTAAATGCAGGCACTAACCTAGCCTACTTTACGGGTATGCGTTGGTACGCAAGTGAGCGTTTAGTTGGCGCAATTTTACCTGCTAAAGGTGATGTGCAATACATAGCACCGTTTTTTGAAATCGGCAGCTTAAACGATTTTATGGTGATTGATGGCCCAATTCGTGGCTGGCAAGAGCACGAAAACCCTTATCAACTGTGTGTAGATGTTCTTACAGAAATGGGCATTAGCAAAAATGGCACCCTTGGTATTGATGAAAGCGCACAATTTTTTATCTACGACGGCATTAATAAAGCTAACGGCAATTACAATATTGTTAACGCACAGTGCGTAACAGCTCACTGCCGCATGCATAAATCAGCCAGTGAACTTGCCTTAATGCAACGTGCTATGGACATGACTTTAGAAGTACATAAAGCAACGGCAAGTATGCTTTATGAAGGTATCACCACCACTGAGGTTGAAGCCTTTATTAAAAAAGCGCACCAAAAAGTCGGCGCACCGGGTAACTATTTTTGTATTGTGTTATTTGGTGTTGCGTCGTCTTTCCCGCATGGCGTTAAAAACCCGCAAACCCTTAAAAAAGGTGATGTGGTACTGATTGATACTGGCTGTAAAGTACATGATTACCTCTCTGACATTACCCGTACTTATGTATTTGGTGAAGCAACCGATCGCCAACGTATGTTTTGGCAACACGAGAAAAATGCCCAACTTGCTGCTTTTGCTGCCGCAAAAAATGGTGAGCCATGTGGCAAAGTAGATGATGCTGCAAGGCAGTACCTCGCCGAAAATGGCATGGGTCCAGAGTATCAAACACCAGGCTGTCCACACAGAACAGGCCATGGCATTGGTTTAGATATTCATGAATGGCCATACCTTGTTGGTGGTAACCCTACCCCACTCGCACCAGGTATGTGTTTTAGTAACGAACCCATGTTAGTAATACCGGATGAGTTTGGTATTCGCTTAGAAGATCACTTTTATATGACAGACGAAGGTCCGCGTTGGTTTACCGAGCCTGCTCATAGCATTGATGACCCATTTGGTTTAGCTAAATAAAATTCAAATAAACTTTATAAGGCCAGTTTTCTGGCCTTTTTTGTATCGAAATTATTACAATTATTAATAGTGTGGACATTTTAGAGACAACCAATCCGCTTTTATCATGTTATGATTTCAAGAATTTAACCTAACATAATTACGGAGAATAAATGGGTTTACGTTTTAAAGTTCCACATACCCTGATACTGCTGCTGGGTATGATGGTTGTTGCGCTTATTGCTACCTGGTTAGTACCACAAGGTTTTTTCACTACTACATTAAGTGAATCAGGCCGAGAAATGGTTGTTGCGGGCACCTATCAAACAGTTGCTGAGCGCCATTACTTAACTCCATGGGATTTATTACAAGCCATACCTCGCGCTTTTGCTGCTGCTCAAGATGTTATTTTCTTTGTGTTAATTGTTGGCGGTGTATTAGCTGTTGCACGTGCCACAGGCACTGTTGATGCTCTCATTGGTAGGCTTTTAGAGCGACACGGTAATAAACCA
The DNA here is from genome assembly GCF_040104395.1 of Pseudoalteromonas sp. BZA4. NCBI lineage: Bacteria > Pseudomonadati > Pseudomonadota > Gammaproteobacteria > Alteromonadales > Pseudoalteromonadaceae > Pseudoalteromonas > Pseudoalteromonas sp. BZA4. The sequence continues at coordinate 47,755 of NZ_JBECOT010000025.1, read as the reverse complement.
CAACGATTAATCTTTATGGTGGTGTTTTGCTTTGCCTTAGCATCAAGCAGTATTGGTACCGCCGGCGAATATATTCCTTTTGTTATTATTCTTGTAGCGCTTTGTAAGGCAATGCGCCTAGATGCAATGACTGCCGTAGGTATGATAGTCGCAGGTTATGGTATTGGTTATGGTGTTTCGGCATTTAACCCATTTACTGTATTAATCGCACAACAAATTGCAGGTATTCCTGTTTACTCTGGCCTATGGTTACGTTTAGCGATATTTATTCCATTTGTGCTCATTGGTTTTCATCATGTTTGGCAATACACCAAAAAAGTAGCGAACGATCCGTCTAAATCAATGATGATTGGCGTGCCTTGCCCACTGGAAAATCAAACAGCAACAAGTTACCCAGCACTTGCCCTGCGCCATAAACTAGTTTTAGGCAGCTTTATTATTACCCTTGCAATTGCAGTATGGGGCATCGCAACGAAGGGCTGGTACTTATACGAGCTAGGTGGTGTTTTTATTGCTTGGGGTGTAGTTGTAGCCATTTTAGGCAAACTGTCTGCTGATGAAGCAGCTAACAAATTTATAGAAGGCGTGTCTGATCTTGTTACTACTGCAGTGTTAATTGGTGTTGCACGTGGTATTGCACTTATTTTAGAAGACGGCCAAATCCTGCATAGCCTTGTACATGGCATGTCGTTACCGCTTTCTTATGTATCAGCTGAAATATCTGCAATTGGTATGTTGGTTATTCAAACCCTACTTAATACCTTTATTCCTTCAGGTTCAGGGCAGGCTTATGTCACCATGCCACTGATGGCGCCACTAGGTGATTTAGTGGGTGTACCAAGACAAGTTGCCGTGCTTGCATATCAATTTGGTGATGGCTTTTCAAATATGATCATTCCGACCAATGCTGTGCTTATGGGTATTTTAGGCATGGCAGGTGTGCCTTACGGCCATTGGTTTAGATTCTGTTTACCACTACTAATTAAACTAATGGTCGCAGCATCGGTTGTATTGGTATTAGCTGTAATGTTTGGCTATGGCTTAGATGTGCAGCCACAGATAAACTAACTTGTTTGGTTAAAAAAAGCGTCAATTGACGCTTTTTTATAATCCTATTAAACTGTTTATTATGTTAACTATGGATTAATTAAACCTTCTCAAACACATTGCTTTAACACGTACATAGTTAAAACCATTACCATAAGCCCTTGAAAAATTGACTTCCCAACTTGATGTTGATAACACCTTACTGCTTGAAATATTAACATTACGTCCCGTGCCTAAAAGCCTTAATTCAGGACCACCACTCACTGCAAAATAACCTGAAGGGCAGTTACCTGAAACCGCTCGCCTCATCACACTATAAGACGAGCTAACTGGCACATATCCGCCCACTCTAACCAGTATGCTTTGGTACGTATCGCTCGTATCTACTTCGCAAATAAAGCTTCCGTCAGGATAAATCACCCTAAGCGATGAATTAACAGGGCAAGAGCCATCTAAGACATCTTGTTTAGATGCTAAGCTTGCTTCTAAGTTATCTAAGTCAGATTGAAGAGCTGCAGTTTCCGCTTCTAAAGCTGATATTTGTGAAGCATTCGCATCAACATCACTTTGTAAAACCGCAATATCATTTTCATTCGCTGTTATACGCGCAGCTAAATCACTGATATCTTGTTGAATGAGCATTACATCAGCTTCAATGCTAGCAATAGATGCGCCCGTGCTTGCTGCTAAGGCGTCTAAGTCAGCTTTATTTTGATCTATTTGCTCTTGAAGATGCTTAAAAGGAACACCATTTGGTGTTTCTCCATTGCCTTTTCCAGATGGTTCTGCATGTAATTGAGTAACGAGTAAAGTACTCGCAGCCAAAACGGCTAGTTTTAATCTTGATTGAGTATTCATAATATACCTCCATTTAATGATCACTATCGTGCTAGAGGTATATCCAATTACATAAAACTTCATAAGCCACACTCTAGTGGTTTAAAATACACAACATTGTAGGTATGGATTTATCTCTACCAACGAATTAACGTTAGTCATTGTTAACCCAAAAACACTATTTAGTGGTGTATTTAAAGAAGTCTGACCAAAAAAAAAATGTAAACTTAAATATTAAAAAAGTTTACTTTATAACTAGTTCCAGAAAATGAAAGTTCAATTACTATAAAGTAATGCCTAAAAATTGAATATAAATTAGTATGCCTCACATCAGGAGGCATTCTTATTAGGAATTAAGTTCTGTACAGCACTTTAATTACATGCCAACCAAAGCGCGTTTTCACTAGATGTGGCTCTAAGATTTCGCCGCTGAATGCTACTTTGTCAAACTGGGGCACCATTTGCCCGCGTCTGAATTCACCTAAGTCGCCGCCTTTTTTACCCGACGGACAAGTTGAATGTTTTTTAGCTAGAGTCTGAAATTTAGCACCCTTTTTAAGTTGCTTGATAATGTCTTCAGCTTGTTCTTTATGTTTAACAAGAATGTGCAGTGCGTGCGCTGTATTTGCCATGGAAAATCTCGAAAATTAAAACGCGCGTATAATAACATAAAAAACGCATAATCACTGATATGTTATCTAGTTAATCAACCTGGCTTACAGGTAAGTAATGAACTCTTTTCACACCTTTGAGACTGTTAAGTGTTTGAATGTGAGACTTTAATAAGGTTGGCTCTATGTTTTTATCGAACTCAATGATTACACGCCCAAGCTCAGGGTCTACTAATCTTAAATAGCCACTATTCACTTTTGAAAAATCAGCTAACTCAGCAGACCTTGCATATTCTTTTGCTACAGACAAAACGAGTACACCACATTCATACTTTAAACCTTCGTAAACGCACTCATTTTGCTTACAAGCAGTTATAAAGCTCGTAAACATAAGTATGTGGAAAATAAAAAAACGCTTAAACATTAATGCCCCTAAAAAAGCGGGTATTTACTAAAAATACCCGCTATTACTTTACTCTGCTACAGGAACTGTAATAGGTAGAACAACCCTTCTTAGAACAGCACTTTCATCACCTCTAACCCATAAAATAACTTCATAGTTTAGTGGTTCTATTGATGCACTTTTAACACCTTGCAATGTTACATCAAAAGTTACTGTGTCACCTGGTTTAGCCGCCTGGATGACTTCTGGTGTGATATTAGCTACCCACTCTTCTCCAGAGATATGTTCAATCGAAATATCAATCTCTTTCAGCGCTTCATCTAATGCTTCAGAGATTCTATCCGCGATTTCATTACTGTCTGTTGATAGCATAAATGATACACCGCCCGTTGCGCTTACAACTCGGTTGATATCTTCTGTTGTATCACTGTTACTACCACTTTGAAGTCCAAACACCGTGATGCCGTTATCTTGAAGTTCACTAATAACTTGTGTGAAACCTGCACCTGGATAGTCAGTTTCGAGATCAGAATCATGGAAAGCGGCATCGGTCGCAAGTAGCACAACTTTTAATGCCCCTTCACGCCAACCAATGCTAGAAGGCGATATTTCACCCGCGTCTGTGTATTGACCGTCGTCGTTGATATCGCGTCCCGCACCTGTTGCTACTTGATAAAGGCCTTCAAGTTGTGACTCTTGATAATCACCGCCATAAAAGGTCTCTAAACTAGTAATACCTGATTTCACATCATCAACATTAGTCGTGACTTCTTGAAGTAAATAAAAGGCTTCATCACCACTTCCTGCACTACCATAGCCATCAATTGGAAAATCAGAAAATGCCGATACACCAAAGGCTACGTTAATACCCCGACCATTTAAGTTATCAAGAATTGCATCAGCTTGTATTTTTAAATTACTAATATCATCGTCATAGCTACCGCTAACATCAATTAAAAACATAATATCTAATGCATTTACTGTTGTTTCTGGTAAAGAAAATTCGATGGTTTTATTAATTTCGGTGCCTTTGCTCAATGAAGTAGCAGCCATAACTTCAAGATCAGAGTCCACAGTTAATTGTGCTGTTTTAACTGCCGAATTAAGGTTTAGTAATTTCGTAGGTGATGTAGTGCCTACATCTTTAGACTCATCAGATAAAACAACTGTATTACTTGCTGTTGAAAGTAAAATATCACGAACTTCAGCTGCCTTTAACGATGAATTGATACCTTTGATCAAACCAGCAGAACCTGTGACTAAAGGCGCAGCATATGATGTCCCGCTTCCAACTTCACCATTACCCCAACCTAAATCCACACCAGGCGCAGCTATATTTACCACTTCTCCCATACGTGAAAAAGTAGCATCCATATTGCTACTATCAGTCGCAGCAACAATTATCGCGTTTGTTTTCCATGCATCAGCGCCGATATCATCTTCAGATAGTAAAAGTTGGTGATCAGCTTTTTCGCAGTTGTTACCTGCAGAATACACAAGTAACGCATCTTTTGATTTTGCATATTCGACAAGGTTGGTTTGATTTAATCGCCAGCTACGACGGCTTTGTAACCTTTCTTCAGTTGGATCTGAGCACTTACTTGTATCACCCCAAGATAAGTTAACAATACTTGCGCCATTATCGATTGTTGCTTTAGCACCAGCAATTAAGTCAGTTACAAATGTTTTCTCGCCTATGCCAAATGGGCAATCAGCCGCACTTAAAATTCCATCACAACGTCTAAAGTACACATCGGCATGAATAACATTTGCATACGGGTTAACCCCCGAATAACTTTTACCCTCTGTCATATTGTGCGCTGCAACAAAGCTAGTAACCCACAAGCCATGCTCTGAATCAGTATCGTCAGTATCGGTGGTTACATAACCCCCGTCTGCTAATATCTGTAATCGAGATAGTCGTGACTCATCTAAACTAGTTTGAATATCTGAGATACCTGTATCAACAACCCCTACTTTTACTGATTCTAAACTGTCTTCTTCAATAGCTTGCCATGCTTTATCTGCAGAAATGATACTGTGCCAATAATCTCCTGTGTAAGTCGCTTCATCTTCAACACTTGCAACTTTCTTAGCCATTGTCAGCTGCATCGATTTATTCGATTTTGGCTTTTTAAATTTTATCGGATTTTCACGAAGGCTATCTGGCGCTACAATTTCATTTAATCCAGAGTGACGAACCCCTTCAAGGTTTGCTAGGTCATTAATTAATACAGACTCTTCAGCTGTATCTCTTACCCTTACTTGCATTAATTTTAATTTTTTGTCGTAGCTATTTAATGAGCCACCCAATGAATCAATTTTATCGAGCACTGCCTGTTGCTCTTCAAGAGTAATATCTTCTTTTAAATGTACTAGTAGTTCATCTTGAGCTGCTTCGACGCTTCTTCCGTTAACCTCAATGGTTTCTAAGCCTTTAGGTGAACCAAGCGCATCTGTAGGTACATTGACAACAATTACATCAAGCGTTTGAGTAAATGTTTGACCATCGTTGTCAGTAACAAGAAGCTCAAATTGAAGCTCTTCATCAAAGTCTACATCTGGGGCTGAGAACTCAAGGTTAGTGGTTGAACTATCAGCTATTTCTACCTCAACGCCACTTACTTGCGACCAAGCATAAGAGATAATTTCGCCATTTGGATCAGATGCCTCAAGATTTAAGGTGGCCGCTGTATTTTCATTGATTTCTTGAGGATCTTTAGCATCAATTACAGGAGCAATTAATACATTCTTAATAGTCAATGTTGTTGTATGTTTAGTCGAAGCACCTTGGTTATCTGTTGCTGTTAATTCAATTTCAACAGTCGTATCCTCATCTACCTCGGGGGCGGTAATTGAAAAAGTAGCGTCAGTCGTATTTGATAAATCTATTTCTGGTCCTGAAAGTTGTGCCCATTGATAACTGCTGATAGTGCCATCAGAATCCGTTACTTCAGGTTCAAGAGTTAAAGTTGTAAGTTCATCAAAGCTAACTTGACTCTCTGCGCTTATAACAGGTGCAATATTTTGTTTTTCATCATTACTGTCATTATCGCTACCACATGCTGCTAACAATGAAGTAGCAATTAAGGTAAGCGCAAAATTGCGAGGGTGTTTCATTATTTAATCCTTAAATAATTTAATCGTTATTACGAATAAAAGAACACTTTGGAGATATAAGCCTTTCCATGGTTTATTAACTAGAAATGCTAGGAAATATAACAATGGGCTATATATCCAAAACATAAGCACGCTAACATCTTGTCAGTGCGCTCTAGGTGGAAAAGTTTAATACAAAGGAACTAGAATGCAACAATCACCAAACAACTTTTTCATTTAAATACAGTATTTTAACAAATAAAGCCCATTAAAACCTACTAATGGCAACAATACAAAAAGACGAACTAAGATCATTTTGTCCGCTAAAAGCTTACTATATAGCTAGTAAAGTCTTACAGTTACTTATTTGAATAATAACTTAAAAAACCAGTAATTAAGAAAAGCTGCGAAATGTAATACGTTATCATTATTGCGATATCTGCATGCGCTATTTCTAAATAAAAACGGTTAAGGCCAAGAATAGAGTCTGATATTACAAACACTGCCCCACCTAACACTAAAAAGCCGTTCGATTTATCCGTCATCCAAGTAAGGCTTGCCATTATGATAAGCACCAACATATAGAAAAGCACAGGGATGAGCATGTCATTTAAGTTTGGATAGAATAAGCAAAAAACAATGATGGCCAAAAATAGATAAAGAAGTACAACGTCTAGCCGCCAGTTTTTAATTGGCAACATGGTAATGATATAAAAAGCGTGGCTTACAAAAAATGCCGCTAAACCGCCTATAAACAGTTGCCCCGTATCAAGGGCTAGCAACACATCACCTAGTGCTGAAAAACTAAGGGCGAATAATAAAGTGATAAAAGTGCGATTTTGTAACTGACTGCGCCCTTTTAGCACCATCACAATCAAAAAGCAGATTGGTGATATTTTAAATAGCGCCATAAAAGGCTGTGGCAATGCTGGCTGTAATAGCAGTAAAGCAATGTAAACCGAACTTAGGATTAGAAAGAGGATGTTCATATTCTTATTATTGTGACTTGTTCCCAATAACGAGAATAGCAAGCTTTACTTAAAATGTTTATAAAAAGTGCTGCTTTTGTCTTTCAGTCAGTAACTTACACTGTGTCTGTTTGCCAAAAAAACGATAACGATTACGACCAATCCAATCATACATACCATTGCGAAAGCCTTTTGGCAGTAGCTTGAACACCTTAGCCAAAGAGAATGGGAAACCTAATTGTGTTGCGATAAATAACACAGCGTCACTTTGTTTATATAGCTGGTTTTTATCAATGACTAACATGGAGGAAAGTGGATCTTTAACTTTGTAAGCCTTTAATAAACGCTCACCTTTATCGCTTTGCATTGGGCATAACTTAAAAGTGATTTGCTTATCAAAGCGAATAATGAACTCCACACAAAAATGGCACAGATTGCACTGACCATCAAACAGTATGACTGGGCAGTGAGTTTGCAAAATTAACCGCTTACTTGCACGACTTGTTTTCCGGTAAAGCCACCTGCAAGCTGTTTATTTAAAGCGGCTGAAACAGCCTCAGCGGTAAAATCAACGACATGGATTTGTGGCAGTTTGATCTCACCACGGGCTGCATTATCGAGTAATAAATTACCCATAAAACTCAGCTTTTGTTGCGCACATAAGCTATTTGCAAGCCACGCTCCGCCTAACGAAACAATGCCAATATTTGGTGCGCGCCTAAACATAAGCTCTTGTTCAAATTTAGGTAATTCATTTAAACAAGCAATACGGCCACAAAAGCGCATTAGCTCAACATTGCGAATGGTGGTATCGCCACCAATACAATCAAGCACCGCATCAAAACCTTGCGGACCTAATTCACGGCGAATTTTATCTTCAAGTTTTGGGTCTTTGTAATCAAACACCACATCAGCACCTAATTGCTTAAGTAACTTATGATTGTGTTTGCTGGCAGTGGTAAACACGGTTGCACCACGCTGCTTAGCAAATTGAATAGCGAATTGGCCAACGCCGCCTGCACCTGCATCAATAAACAGTGAATCCCCTTCGCTCAGCTGCAACTTATCAAGGGCAATTAATGCCGTCATACCTGAACAAGGTAAAGTTGCAGCATCTGCCGGTGATACGTTATCTGGCACAACCGATACCGCATAGTTTGGTACCGTTGTGTATTCAGATAAAACACCTTGGTCACCAAGACTGGCATGCCATACAACACGTGCACCCACACCAGGGAATACACCTTTATTTGCTTGAACAACCACCCCAACAGCATCATGGCCTAATACATGGGGGTAATGCCATTTGCAAAAACCTTGTTTCGCAAAGTTGGCATCACCATGATTTAAGCCCACATATTCAACTTTAATCAAGAGCTCATTGCCTTCAGGGCTCGGTACTGGCACAGAAAGCTCAGATAACGCAATCGCGTCATTTGGCTCAAGCAGTGCAAGCGCGCGCATTGTTGACGGAAGTTCTGTAGTTTGTTGAATATGTGACATTGAATACTCTGGGTTAAAGGTTGTTTAGTTCAAAGCTCCAGCGACCATTAAACGCTTGATAAGCACTTACTTTGGCCTGTAATGAAGCAATTGTTGAATCAACAGCGTTCTCTTGCGCTATTAAAACATCCTGTCTCGCATCTAACAACTCTAAGTAAGGAATTTGTCCTTCTTGATACATTGCTTGAGCTTGACCAAATGCTTTATTCGCATAATTAAAACGCTGATCAGCATAACTTAACTGTTGCTGCTGTTTGACTAGCCTTTGTAAAGTAAGTTCACTATCGCTAATGGCTTTTAATACTTTACTTTGATAGTCACTGTAAGCGGCTTCACTTAAAAACTGCTGTGCATCACGCTGAGCTAATAATGCAGGATAGCTGAGTAATGACCATTCAACTTTTGGCGTTACTTGCCATTGTTGCACGGTATCTTCTAAGCCATTACTGGTTAAGCTCACCACACCTGCAAACCCTGCCAAACTAATATCTGGCAGTAATGCTTTTGAGGCGGCAACATTTAGCGAATAAGCCTGACTAAACTGATACAAAGCACTGGTAATATCTGGTCTGAGTGCCATTGCTTCACTGGCTTTATTAAACGACACGCTAAATTCGTGGCTTAATAACTCAGGCTCTTCTATCAAGGTTATGTCGCTTGCAAGTCGACCAGTTAGTACCGCAAGGGTTGCGAGGTCACGATATTGCAAATAACTAAGCTCAGGAATAAGCGCTTGTTGCTGCTTTAACTGCGCAAGAGTACGGTTAAGATCAAGCTCATTCGCAACCCCCTCTTCTACTCGCGCTTTGAGCACATCTATACTTTGCTCGAGCGCCTCGATTTGCATCTCAATGATAGCTTGCTTTTGTACATTACCTTGATAGCTCACATAGCCTTGCACTACGGCTGAAACCACTTCAACCTGTAATGCTCTTAGCTGCTCCGCTTGGTTTAATGCACCTGCATTAGCAGCATCGACAAGCGCGGTAATACGACCAAACAAATCAAACTGCCAATTAACATTAACACTAGCGTTTGACTGGCGCGTAATAGCGCCATCTAAGCTGCTGCGCTCTGCACCCACGCTTAGGCTGCCCTGCGGATAATAATCCGCGCGGGCTGCACCTAAACGGGCAATGGCTGCATCAAGTTGAAGTTGACTGTTTTTTAGGTCGTGATTCATTGCTAATGCATCAGTCACTAAATTGTTTAACTGCGGCGAATCTAAACGGCGCCACCAATTATTTTCGCTCGCACCTTCGTTTTGTTCACCAATTTGTGTATCGCTAACAAATTGTGTCAGGCTCACTTGCTGCTCTTGCATATCGACGCTTTGTGCGCAGCCTGCCAGTGCTCCGGCTAACAGCATTGCACTAACTAGTTTGCCGTGTTTAAAGATTGCATTAAGAGGCTTATGCATCGTGTTGCTCCTTCTGCGATTTTTTAGTGACTAACATATAAAACACCGGGGTGAACAATAAGCCGAACACAGTTACACCAATCATACCTGAGAACACTGCGTTCCCCATGGCATGACGCATCTCTGCACCAGCACCTGTTGCTAAAACAAGAGGTACAACGCCTGCCGTAAAGGCAATTGACGTCATTAAAATTGGGCGAAGTCTTAAGCGACACGCTTTAATAATGGCTTCAAGGTGAGACAGCCCCGTTTTATGCTGATCTCGTGCAAACTCAACCATCAAGATGGCGTTTTTGCTTGCCAGTGCAACCAATACTATTAATGCGATTTGCGTGAAGATGTTGTTGTCATCACCAACAAGCCACACACCTAACAAGGCCGAGAAAATCGTCATAGGTACAATCAGAATAATAGCCAGTGGTAATCTTAAGCTCTCGTATTGCGCAGCAAGTACCATGAACACAAGTAATACAACCAGTGGGAAAACATACACCATGGTGTTGCCCGCTAATATCTGCTGATAAGTTACTTCTGTCCACTCAAACTCGATACCATTTGGTAATGTATCCGCAAGGATTACTTCAATCGCATGTTGTGCTTGGTCTGAACTATAACCTGGCGCAGGGCTACCATTTAGTTCAGCTGTTGGATAACCGTTATAGTGCATTACACGATCTGGGCCTGTTGTTGGTGTGACAGTTAATACAGAGCCTAATGGCACCATCTCACCCATACGGTTACGTACTTTAAGATTCAAGATTTGATCTGGATCTTGACGGTAATCTGCATCAGCTTGCGCATTGACCTGATAAGTACGACCAAACAAGTTAAAGTCATTGACGTACACAGAACCTAAGTACACTTGTAAGGCATTAAATACTTCATCAAGTGGAATACCTTGAATAAGCGCTTGCTCACGGTCAATGTCGATATCCATTTGTGGTACTTGAATTCTAAAGGTTGAGTAAAGGCCCATTAACGCAGGGTCTTGCTGTGCTTTAGCAATGGTTGCTTGTAAGCTATTAAAGAGTGCCTCAAAGCCTTTGTTAGCACGGTCTTCAATTTGTAGTTTAAAGCCACCTGTTGTCCCTAAACCTTGAATTGGTGGTGGTGGGAATACCGCAACAAACGCTTCATCAATAGTCGCAAACCTTTGATTTAACTGAGCCGCAATTGCCATTGCTGACATACTCGGATCTTGGCGTTCTTCAAAAGGTGCTAGTGGAGTAAACATAATGCCACTGTTAGGGCTATTTGTGAAACCATTCACAGATAAACCAGGAAACGACACTGTGTTTGCAACACCCGGTACTTGTAATGCAATTTGTTCCATTTCTTGCACGACTTCTTGAGTTCTATCTAAGCTTGCCGCATCTGGTAGCTGTGCCACAGCCACTAAATATTGCTTATCTTGCTGTGGGATAAAACCGCCTGGTACAGCATCGAACAATTTAACTGTGCCACCAACAAGCGCAACATAAGCAACTAATACAATTACACTCATACGAATTAGCTTTTGCACGAGCTTTTCGTAGCCATTGGCGCCTTTATCAAACAAGCGGTTAAAAGGTTTAAATAACCAGTTACCGAATACACGGTTTAATAACTTAGTTAAGCGATCTGGTTTTGCATCATGGCCTTTTAGTAACAGCGCTGATAATGCAGGTGATAGTGTTAACGAGTTAAACGCTGAGATAACCGTAGAAATAGTAATGGTTAATGCAAATTGCTTATAAAATTGACCAGATAAACCTGTAATGAAAGCAGTAGGAATAAATACCGCACATAGGACAAGTGCAATGGCGATAATTGGCCCTGTTACTTCGGTCATCGCAACACGGGTTGCTTCAAGCGGTGATAAGCCCTGCTCGATATTACGCTCAACGTTTTCAACTACAACAATGGCATCATCAACAACAATACCAATGGCAAGAACCAAGCCGAATAACGATAAGGTATTAATAGATACACCAAGCCATTGCATAACCGCAAACGTACCAATCAATGACACCGGTACCGCAATAAGCGGGATTACCGATGCACGCCATGTTTGTAAGAACACCACGACAACAATAACCACTAACGCAATTGCCTCTAGTAGCGTTTTAATTACAGCATCAATTGAGCCGCGTACGAATACAGTTGGGTCATAAACAATGTCGTATTCAACTCCTGCCGGAAAGTCTTTTGATAATACTTTCATGGTTTCACGCACTTGATCAGACAGCTCAATCGCATTTGAACCCGGGCGCTGGAATACTGGCATTGCAAGGGCTGGTTGACCATCTAACATCGCTCTTAGTGCATAAGTGTCTTGGCCTAATTCAAGGCGTGCAACATCACTTAAACGTGTAAGCTGACCTTGCTCACCTACTTTGATGATCACATTTTCAAATTCTTCTTTTGAGCTTAAGCGCCCTTTTACATTCATCAGAATTTGAAATTGATTACTTTTCGAAGTTGGTTGTGCACCTAAACTACCCGCAGCAACCTGCTGGTTTTGCGCGCGTAATGCATTTACTACGTCCATGGCTGTTAAGTCACGTGCAGAGAGTGCATCAGGGTTAAGCCAAACACGCATTGAGTACTGACCACCGCCAAACATACGAACATCACCCACACCAGGAAGACGGGCAATTTGGTCTTTGATATACAAATCAGCATAGTTCGCTAAGTAAGTTGTATCATGCGTTTTTTCTGGCGAATATAAATGCACCACCATGGTTAAATCTGGTGATGATTTTTCGGCGACAACACCTAAACGCTGAACTTCTTGCGGTAAGCGTGGAAGCGCACTGTTAACACGGTTTTGCACTTGTACTTGCGCACGGTCTAAATCAGTTCCTAATGCAAAGGTAACTGTTAAAGTCATACGGCCATCACTGGTCGCTTGCGAAAACATATACAACATGTTTTCAGTACCATTGATTTCTTGTTCAAGCGGCGTCGCTACCGTTTCGGCAATCACCGTTGGGTTTGCACCCGGGTAACTTGCCGTCACAACAACAGTTGGTGGCACTACCTCTGGGTACTCACTCACTGGCAATTGAAATAACGAGATTGCCCCTGCAATGAGAAAGATAAGCGACAGCATCGCTGCAAAGATGGGTCGCTGGATAAAAAAGTGTGAAAATTTCATTTTGACCTACTGTTTAGCAACCAAATCTGAGTGATTATTTGAAAGAGTGAATGCAATTCCATCGCTATTAATAGTGACTGTGTTTGGTGAAATAGGCATACCAGGACCAACACGCGCCGGGCCATTTACAGCAATCACATCATTTTCGTTTAGACCCGATGTAATCGCTCGTAAGCTGCCGTAACGCTCACCAACAGTCACTAATTTATATTCAAGAACATTGCCTTCACCTACGGTAAGTACAAAGCGATTCTTTAAATCAGTACCAATTGCACGTTCTGGCACGATGACTTTTTCGCTCACTTTATTGGCAGCAAGTTTGATACGAGCAAATGAACCTGCACGTAATTGTTGTTCATCGTTTTCAAACACTGCACGTACACGAAGAGTGCCGGTGGTTTCGTTGATTTGGTTATCAATGAAGTTGATTTTGCCATTGTAGTTAAAGCTGGTTTGACCCACTTTTTGCATCACAACAGCTTGTTCACTTTGCGCTGTCACATCAGCAAATGACCGATTCCACGTACGCTCATCAATATCAAAATAAGCATACATTTGCTGGTTTGAAACAATGCTTGTTAATACGCTTTGACCTGCAAGAACATTGTTACCTTTGGTGATATTCGCGCGAGATACAACGCCATCAATTGGCGAACGCACTTGCGTAAATGCTAAATCAAGCTCAGCGGCAGTAAGCTCAGCTTGTAGTGCTAGCAATTGTGCTTCGCGTTGTCTTAGTGTTGATTTACGAGACTCAGCTTGCTCCGTTGAAATCGCTTTTCGCTCTGTTAAGCGATCTGCGCGTTTTGCTTCACTTTTAGCTTGCTCAAGTGCTGCCTTAGCACTTTCGATTTGTGCCTTTAAGCTATCTACTACGGCAGCAAATGGACGAGCATCAAGGGTGAAAAGCAAATCACCTTCTTTAACGCTGTCACCTTCTTTAAAGTTAATTTTATCGATAACACCCGAAACTCGCGGCATAAGTGCAACTTCTTGTGGCGCTTCTAAGCGCGTTGTATAGGTGTGCCAATTTTGTACTTGCTTAACAAGCACTTGTGCTACATCGATTGGTTGTAAATGTTGTTGCTGCGCTGCTTGATTGGCTTCTGTGCCACATCCTGCAAGCGTTAAGCTCGCAATGGTCACTGCCACTGCAAGAATAGATTTGTTCATCACGACTCTCCTGTTAATAGATTGGAGACAATGTTACGGAACTAATTAGCGGATAAAAATAATGGATTTTTAAATTCATTAATGCCAAAATGGCACCAATAAAGTTTGAGGAACTGCTATGGATACCACCAGCCGCTTATTAATGTTGCTTGAAGTGATTGAACGAGGCTCATTTGCCAAGGCCGCAGAGTCTAGAAATATAGACCGCTCAGTCATTTCAAAACAAATTAGCCGTCTTGAAGATGAATTAGGAGTGCGTTTACTTAATCGAACTACGCGCTCTTTTTCGTTGACTGCCGCTGGCGCTGAAATGGTAAAAAAAGCATCTGAACTCAGAGATTTGCTATCAGATACCGTAAGACTTGCAGAGAATTACCACCAAGAACCCCGTGGTACGTTAAAAATTACCTCATCAAGTATTATCGGTAAGCGTTATATTCAGCCAGTCATTAACGACTTTCAAAAACGTTTCCCGCAAGTTGAAGTAGAGCTTCGTTTAGACGACAGACTTATTGATTTAGTATCAGAGGGCTATGATTTAGCTTTTCGTGTTGGAGAGCCAAAAGACTCATCATTTATTGCCCGTAAAATAGCCCGCAACCGCATGTTACTGTTGGCTTCACCTGAGTTCATCGAAACTTACGGTATGCCAAAGCAAGTTGAAGACTTAAAAGAATTACCTGCAGCTAGCTATTCAAGCCCAAGTAAACGCATTGGCGGTATTCGTTATCGTAATGCCGATGGCGATATTATTGAGCAAAATATCAAAAGCGTCTTTCGTGCGAACGATGCCGAAGTACTTTTGATGAAAGCCATTTCAGGCAATGCTTATGTGCTAGCACCGGCATTTATTCTTGACGATGAAGTTAAACGTGGCGATCTCGTACCTATTTTAACCGATATGGAATTACTCGATTACAGTGCGGTGTATGCGGTTTACCCACACAGAGACTTACCAGTAAGAACACGTTTATTCTTTGATGCTATGCGTGAATACATAGGCAAAGATATTCCAGTATGGGAAGCAAACATTCCTGACTTTGACACTATGTACAAAGGCTAAGTTGCTAAGCTTGAATAGCCACTAACTCGCTTTATTTTGTTTGCTTAATTCATAAGCCGTTACCACTCTATTTCGGCCTTGCTGTTTTGCTTGGTATAGTGCATCGTCAGCACGCTTAATAAAGTTTTTTAGGGTTTGATTTGGCATGTAGCAAGCCACACCAATACTAATGGTCAAATTAATAGCTTGCTCATCTATGTTGTGGATGGTTGTTGCTAAGTGCTCGCGCAGCATATCTGCAAATTCATATGCACTTTGCGGGTCGCTGTCAGGTAAGAAGATAGCAAACTCCTCACCGCCGATACGAAATACATAGCCTCTGTTAATGCGCTGCCTGAAGAAACTGGTTACTTCAATTAAAATGCGGTCGCCCACATCGTGGCCGTATTGATCATTAATATTCTTAAAGTAATCAAGGTCTAGCATTAAAATAAACAAACCATTTTTGTTTTTTAGCTCAACTTCAAAATAATGGGTCATCGCTAAGCGGTTACCTGCCCCGGTTAAAGGATCAAGTAAGGCTAAGTTTTCGAGCCGCTTACCGTATTGTGCACGACTATTCTCAAAAGTATGCGATACCGCCCATATACTGATGTAGGTAAACGAAAAATTAAGTAAAAAGTTAACACTATTGAGAGGTTCAAGACTTGATTTGGTTAATAGAATAACACCTTGTAGCACAGCCACTGTCAGCGACAAAACTTTGCCGTATTGTTTACCTAATAACAGATAAAACAAGACCGGTAGTGAGCAAGTCCAAATAAACAACAAACTTTTAATGTCGCTGAGATACGTGCCTAACGTGATGAGTAGCGATAAGAAAACGCACAATGTGAGTGATTGCCAAAGATGACCATTGCGTTTTCGAGTATAAAAAAAGATATAAAAACAAAACGATGCAAAAACGACTTCTAATGCCCCAAGAACAAAAAAGTCATTAATAAAAAGATTAAAACCAGCGAATATTCCTGCAAGTACACCAAGACAAAAGCCCATCCATTTAAGAACGTTATTTCGTAAAGCTTGAGTGCCTCTTAGCGCCCCAATATCCATCCAGTTTCTCGTTATTGTTTAAGTTGCCTAATTTTAACGCGAAACAACAAATTTAGGAACAAGTTATTAAGTAAACTTGCATAAAAATGCAACGTTTACATAAACGCTAGAAAAACTAATACTTTTTAACTTTTATTTTCAAATAATAAAATATGCAATGAGGTACACGATGCTAAGAAGCAGCGATTTTACTGTGCGTCCAAGCACAACGAGCACCTAGCAGCTAATCATTAATCAAGTCACTGACCTCTTCAATTAACTCATCAAACTCATCGCGTACGTTACGACGCTGTTTATCGGTTAATGTAGGTTTTAGCTCCAATAGTAGGTTAACGTAGTTATCGAGATTTTTATCATCGGCGGCAACTAACTCATCGCTCATAAATGCAAAACGGTCATTAATGATAACAGCGAGTTGACTATCAAAATCTGCTGGTTTTTGCTTTTGCATAAATAGCGCTTTTAATGCATCTAAACGCTTTTGCTTGTACTGCATCCACAGTAAAAATGTACTGACTCGCGTATTTGATGAGTTCTCTATCAGTGTTTGTTGCTGTGCAGATAGCTTGGTACCGAACCACTCTTTATAGTTCTCAAGGTTTTCTTCTAAACGTTCTTTTCTATGTTGCTCAGGCGATTTCTCTTCGTGTTCTTTGTACTCATCATTAATGTTTTCTTGCAGCGCAGCAACAAACTCAACTCGCTGTTCATATGAAAGAGAGTTTGCTAAATCAATAAGTTCAGGCTCGATTTTATCAACCAGCGTTTGCCAATGCTGCTTTGCTTGTACGAAGTGTGCTTTAAGTTCGTTATGATCAACTTGCTTATCTAACATGGCCTTTAAGCTTTCAAGATCACGTTTGTATAAAGGAAGTTGTGTTTCTCGATGCCAATCGCGGCTGGTTTTGACGATATGCTTAAATTTATCAGCTTGGTCGCTGTTGAGGTCAACATAATCATCAATCCAAAACCCTGATAACCAACCTAAGTTATTGTAAGTGAAGCTAGGAGAACACCCCGCTACTGTAAACAATAAACTAAATACGATTAGATACTTTGATAGCTTTTTCATTGTAGTTTTTTCAAATCCTGTTTCAAAACAAATTAAACATACCACCGAGAACAAATATTCAGCAACAGCAATTAAATGAAATTAATTATCATTTAAGTATTGACGAACAGCTAAACCTAAGTAATAATCGTTATCAATAACTTGGTTCGCTAAACTATTCTCACAGCAACATCATGCTGTTAAAGGCTTTGATGCTGTTTAACCAAGTTAGTTCAAGACGTAACTCTTGATTGTCGTCTGTTTCCTCGACCCAAACATAGACATAAAACGTTACACTTTACTTGCTACATTGCTCATATCGGTGACGGTAGATATGACACGAAAAAGCCCGCTACGGGCTTTTTTTATTTCTTTAATTTTTCTGTAAAATCTGTATCTTAAGCCTACTTGTTAATTGCAAAGCTTGCCGCTGTCTATAAATTGGGCATTTGCAGCTGTTAGGGCTAAACTAAAAGTGATGTTTTGCTCAGTGGCTGTTTGGCAATGCATTTTATCAATAGCTCAATGCTTTGCTGTTGATACCTAACACACATTTGGAGGCAGACTATGATCAAGCCTAATTTTAAAACACTATTGCTCGCTAGCACGTTAATCTTGTCACCTTTAGCAAATGCCAGTCTTGAAGATGCCCAATTAGCGGCGAATGAAGGTCGTTTTGAAGAAGCACTTCATGAATTTAATTACCTTGCAGACAGAGGTTATGCCCCTGCAATGTATGAGCTTGCTAAAATGTACGAAGGTGGTTTTGGTGTACAACGCAACTACCAAAAAGCGGCAGAGTTGTACGAAAAGGCAGTAAAAAAAGTACATGCTGATTCAATGTTTGCATTGGGTGTGCTTTATCAAGAAGGCAAAGGTGTCAAACTTGATAAAGAAAAAGCCATTTCATTATATGAAATGGCATCACAAAAAAATCACCCGGCAGCTCAGTTTAATTTAGGGGTTATGTACGCCAATGGCGAAGGGGTAATTCAAGATTACCGCACAGCACTCAGCTGGTACCAAAAGGCGGCAGCGAATAACTTTACTCTTGCACAATTCAATATGGCCTTGATGTATTACGAAGGTTTGGGAGTTCCTAAGAACCTTGAGAAATCATACATTTGGAATACCATTGCGGAATACAACGGCAACATGGATGCAAGCCATAGTCGTAAGCTTGATGAGCGTAATATGATGCCAGCAGAAATTGAATCAGCGAAAGAAAAAGCTGACGCAATTTATGCAAAAATACAGGCAGGTTTATACGCACCTGACGGGCGTCTATAACAAGCAGTGTACTTGCGCTTATCAGCGCAAGTACATCCATTTTAATAGTTTGATCAGCAACTTATTTTGCTTTAGCAACAAGCTGGTACGTGGATTAAACTTACCTGATACTAAGGTATTTCTTGCATGGCTAAAGGTTTTAAAGCCCTCAATACCATGATAGTGCCCCATCCCTGACTCACCAATACCACCAAATGGTAGTTGATCTGCTGTTACCTGCATCAGTACATCGTTAATTGCCAATGTTCCACTTCTGATTGATGAACTTAACTTACTTATTTTGTCTTTGTCATGACCCAAAATATACAAGGCAAGAGGTGATGAATCGGCATTGATCGTGTCAATCACCTTCTGCAGTGATTCATAACTCATAATTGGCAGTAAAGGGCCAAAGATCTCTTCTTGCATTACCCGCATATCGTCATTTAGTTGCGTTAAAATATGCAAACCCATGCGATGTTTGAGTTCATCAACTTGATGCCCTTCTATTGGCTCGAATACTTGAGCCCCTTTGTCTTTTGCATCATTTAGTGTCGCAATTAAGCGTTGATATTGCCTATCAGAGACAATAGACGTGAGGTTCTTACCTTCAACACCTTGTTTAAAGTGCTTTTTATACAGCTCACTGAGTTGCAGAACTAACTGATGCTCAAGCTTTTTGGGCACAAACACATAATCAGGCGCAACACATATTTGCCCTGCGTTGTTTAACTTGCCAAATAACAGAGTTTTTGCAGCCTCTTTGATATTCATATCGTCAAGAATCACAACCGGTGATTTACCGCCTAACTCAAGGGTCACTGGGGTGAGGTTTTTACTGGCCGCTTGCATCACTTTACGCCCTACTGAAGTTGAGCCAGTAAATAGTAAATGAGCAAAAGGTAAATCACAAAAAGAGGCGGCAGTGTCGGCTTCGCCTTCAACAATAATGCAGTGCTCAGCAACGTCACTGTCCATTATTTGCTTAATAACAGCATTAGTATGTGGGGTAAATTCGCTTAGTTTTAACATCACGCGGTTACCCGCCGCTAATGCGCTAAGAGCCGGTACTAATGCTAATTGAATGGGGTAATTCCACGGCGCGATAACACCCACGACCCCTTTAGGTTGGTAATGAATATGTGCCGATGAAGGCCATAAACTGATACCCACACTGCGTGATTCGTTTCGTGACCATTTAGGTAAGCGCTTTATGGTGTCGGTTAATGATTTTACCGTTGGCAATAAGTCACCCAGTACCGTATCGAACTCGGTACGGTAACCAAAGTCTTTACTTGTTACTGCAACTAAGGCTTGCTCATTTTCAATTAGGCGGGATTTAATCGTTTTTAAAAGCTTTATACGCTTATCAATAGCTAAATAAGGCTCGGCCATAAAAGCATCGTTGAGTTTTATAAATTCACTCTGTAATTGTGCGTGTATATCAGTCAAAACATCATCTCTTGATAAACGATTTTAGCCACTATAACTAGCTATATTTATCTGAGCAACTTAATAAATGTAAAAACAGCGCTCATAGTGAGCGCTGTTATTGGTTGGAATAGGTTGAAAACTTAAAGGCTTAACTAAAAACCAAATACCACTGCGGCAATAGTCATAGTAACTACCGTGATCATCGCAATAGCAATTATGTTCAGTGCAAAGCCAGAGCGGATCATATCGCGCATTTGAATTTGCCCAGAGCCGAACACTATTGCATTAGGCGGTGTCGCAACTGGCATCATAAACGCACAGCTACACGCAATAGCCGCAGGAATTACCCATACCAGCGGTGTACCAAATACTGACTCAGCAACTGGGCCTAATAGTGGTAAGAAACCTGCCGCTGTAGCTGTGTTACTGGTGATCTCAGTTAAGAAAGTGATTAAGGTTGCCACTGCTAGAACACTTAATACCAATGGAATTGCACTCGCCCCTTCAATCATGTGAGCAATGTATTCAGCAAGACCAGATGATTTAATTTGCGCAGCCAGTGTTAAACCACCTCCGAATAATAGCAACACGCCCCACGGTACTTTAGCGGCACTTTCCCAATCAAGAATACGCTCACCATCACCTTTGTTTGCTGGTAACACGAACAATAATAATGCTGCCGCTATAGCAATGCCGGTATCAGAGATTTTCAAGCCTGAAAAATCAGCCAGTAGAGGTCTGAAGATCCAGCATACTGCCGCTAAAACAAACACGGCTGCTACGCCTTTTTCAGCGCGTTGCATTGCACCAAGCTCTTGTAACTGCGATAAGAATAACGATTTAGTATCTTTACTTGCTGCTTTGGCACAATCGGTATCTACTTTATAAGCAAACTTAGTTAACCAAACCCAACATAAAGCCAGCATAACAGTTGCAAGTGGTACACCTACTTTCATCCACTCAGCAAAGCCAATATCAATTTTGTAGCTGTCTGATAAATACGCAGCCATAAGTGCATTAGGTGGGGTACCAATTAAAGTAGCAATACCACCGATACTTGCACCGTAAGCGATTGATAATAATAACGCTTTACCAAATTGATCATTTTCAGGGTTAGACTGTTTAACCAACATAGTAATTGACATAGCAATTGGTAGCATCATCACAGCAGTTGCTGTATTTGACATCCACATTGATAAAAATGCCGTTACTAACATCATGGCTAAAATTTGTAGGCTTGGCTTAGTACCAGCACGAAGCATGGTATTAAGCGCAATACGCTTATGTAAACCCCAACGCTCCATTGCGATTGAGATCAAAAAGCCGCCTAAGAATAAAAAGATCAAAGGGTGTGCATAAGGTGACGCGACCCCTTTGATTGCTGCAATGCCAGCAAGAGGTGATATAACCAGTGGCAATAATGAAGTAGCAGGAATTGGCACAACTTCGCTTACCCACCAAGAAGCCATCCAAAATGCAAGGCCTGCGGTACGTAGTGCTGATACACTCATACCCGCTGGTGGATCGATTAAGCAAGTTAATAACATTACTAATGGGCCCAGCAGTAGCATTACTGTGCTCATTAATGGGCGTGGCTGTGAGCCATCTTTTGTTTGGTTTACTAATGACATACCGACTCCTTAGAACTTGTATTTAAGGCCAATTGCAACGCTGTTGTCTGATTCAAGTTCTAAATCTAAATCAGTATAGAATAAGTATGCTGTGGTTTGTTTATCAAAAACATAGTCAACACCTGCTGTCCATTGTTTACCTTCTTCAGCATGGCGAATCTTTGAGTCATCTTTAACGTATTGCAGTTTCGGTACCCATTTATCGATTGTGTAGCTTGCACTAATTGCATAGCCATTGCCTTCTTTCGTACCGTCGGTAGATTCACTGCGTTGGAATAAACCTGCTAACTGTAGGTTTTCATGTTTCCATGCGGCAACCACACGGCTTGCTGTTAACTTATTTAGTGCATCAACATGGCTGATAGCGACATAGTAGTCTTTAGATTTTAATGCACGGTCACCATAAATAACCGTTGCAGCATAACCAGATTCATCGTTGCTACTGTCATCTTTTGGTGCATAAGTTAATGCAAGTGATGCGCCACCGTATGTTTTTGAGCTATAGGTAATGGTATCGCCGATACGGTCTTGACCTGGGATCAGCTGTGCAATATCTGCTTGGGTTTCGTTAAAACCGTCTACTTTACCTTCTGAGTATTTAAAACGAGTGTCGTTACGACCGACAACCACTTCACCAAAATCGCCTGCAAGGCCTAAGTATGTATTACGAGCTGAAAATGGCTCACTGGTATCGTCATGCTCAAAACCTTTTACTTGTACTTCGTATTTGAATACTGCTTTAAGCGACTCAGTTAGTTTGTGGCTACCTTTAATACCAATACGAGAAAAAGGTGCCTCGATTTGCGTACCTTCATCTGCATAGCGCATAACGCCTGTATCTGTGTTTGCTATTTGAACTTCTGCTTTACCGTATACCGCGTAGTCTGCTGCCATTGCTGAGCCAGCTGTGCTCGCTAAAATCACGGCCGCTGCTACGCGTGTTTTTGTATGAGTGAATATTGTTGTCATTATGCGCCCCTTATTAGGTTCAAATTGTTGTTCCTAACTATTAAGGCAAGTTGGTTGCCAACTTAGTTAATTTTAAAAAAGCTGTTAAATAACAGTAAATTAACTTTATTGATGTAAAAGTGGCTGTATTTTATGGGTGGATATCCACACATTTTTAAAAATGTGCTGTCACCAGTTCCACCCATTGGGAAGAGCTTAATATGAGAGGGTTGCTTAGTCTTTGAACATTTCGCGATTAATACCGTATTTGGTCATCTTGTCGTAGAGGGTTTTACGTGCAATTTGTAATGTGACCATGGTGTCTTTTATGCTGCCGTTGTTTCGTTCTAGCGCTTCTTCGATAAGTGACTGCTCATAAAAGCTAATTTTCTCGGCAAGGCTTAAGTCTTGAGCAAGCTCGTTGTCACTGTTTGCATCACTGTACGAGGCAAAGGCCAGATCAGAGCCTAGCAATACCGCACGTTCAGCCTGATTTCTAAGCTCTCGCACATTACCCGGCCAATCGTAGGCAAGAAGTCGTTGTTTTGCTTCACTACTTAGTGGTGCAGGTGGTTTATGAAAACGTGTCGCCGCTATCGAGCTAAAATGTTTAAACAACAGTGGAATATCGGCCTTTCTGTCTCGTAATGCCGGAATACTCACTTTAACTAAGTTTAATCGGTAATATAAATCGGCTCTAAACTCCCCCGCTTCGACTAGTGTCATTAAGTCTACTTTGGTGGCAGCAACAATACGCACATCTAAATCAATAGCGTGGTTATCACCTACAGGCGTTACTTTACGCTCTTCAAGCACCCTTAATAACTTTACTTGTAAACTTGCAGGCGTTGACTCTATCTCATCTAAAAAGACAGTACCGCCTTTAGCAAATTCAAATTTACCTTGGCGAGATTGCGTAGCACCTGTATATGCGCCACTGGCTGCACCAAATAGCTCACTTTCAATCAGTTGCTCGGGGATTGCGCCGCAGTTTATGGCAACAAAATTAGCCGCTGATCTGTTACTTTGATCATGTAAGTAACGGGCAACTAATTCTTTACCTGTGCCAGTTTCACCTTCAATTAAAACATCAGCGGGAGTATCGATAACCGCATTGAGTAAATGCATCATTTGTTGCATTTGCTCGGTTTCACCTAAAATTCGCACACCCGGCGCAGAGGTTTTTTCTACTGCGATTTTTAAGGCGCGGTTTTCCATCACTAAAGCACGTTTTTCTGAAGCGCGCGCAATACAGTCTAACAATTGCTCTGTCAGTGGCTTTTCGAATAAATCATATGCACCAAGCTGCATGGCTTTAACGGCAACAGATACATCGGCAAAGCCGGTAAGAAAAATAACCGGTAGCTCACTATCAAAGGCCTTAACTTGTTCTAAAAATGCCAAACCGTCCATTTTTGGCATGTTTATGTCACTTAAAACAATCCCTTCAAAACGACGACTCAATTTTGAAAGTGCCGCCGTTGGCTCACTAAAACACTGAACTTGATAACCTTCAATCTCAAGGAGTTGCTTTAATGAATCGCGGATCACCGCTTCGTCATCAATAACGATTACCTGGTTACAGGTCGCTGCAACTACACTCATGATGGTTCCTTATTTGTTTGTAAGGTTATTATAAATTGTGCGCCGCCTTCAGGGCGGTTATGCGCAGATAATCGACCGTTAAATGAGTCGATAATTTGTCGTGAAATAGATAAACCTAAACCCAAACCGTTGCTGGTTTTAGTACTGTAAAATGGCTCAAAGATATTACCCAATGCATGTTGATCAATACCTGGGCCTGTATCAAGAATTGATAGCTTCACTCGGTCGTCGAATAGTTCAAGGTCGAAACTTAATACACGCTTTTCAGATTCACTCATTGCTTGGCTAGCATTGGTGATCACGTTGACCAAGACTTGTTCAAACTTAACGCTATCGACCCACACCGTTATGTTTGCATCAATATCAGCAGCTTTTACCTCGATATCGTCTTGCTTTAACTGGGCGCTGGCGATCATTAACGCATTTTTTAACATGCTCGCTAAGCTTTGCTGCCTAAGTTGGGTTTGTGCGGGTTTACTAAAATGCTTAAGCTGAGCGACAATTTTGTGAACACGCTCTATTAGGGATTGCACCAGCACTAAATTTTCGCTGGCTTGCTCAATATTGCCTTTAATAAGCAGCCTCTTTGCACTTACTAAATAAGTGTTCATGGCACTTAAGGGCTGATTGATTTCATGGTTAATGCCCGCACTTAATTGACCTATCGTTGCAAGCTTAGCTGTTTGGATCAGTGCTTTTTGCGCTTTTTCGAGCGCTTGGGTTCGTTCAATTACTTCTTGCTCAAGGCTATGTCTTGAAAACAAGAGCTTTTTGTAGCCCGCAAAGCGCACCATCGCCATATGAATAAGCACAACAGCAATAGCATAAAACACACTAAACCAAAGCAGTCGAGGTATTTGCGCAAGCTCCACATTAGTTACATCCACCAGCACACTGGCTTTGGCGTTTATAATGTCTATTGTTTCTGTGGCACTAATAAAACGCGCTTGCTTGCCATTAAGCTGAATATTTTGCTGTGCGGTTTGTTCACTTAAAGACTTATGATTATGATTAAGTAAACTCGGTTTATGAGACAAGTAGCGGCGCGAATTAACCAAGGCAGCCATTTGTTCGTCGTTAAGCGATTCAAGTGACTTTAATCGCCAGTCCTCAACGTCTGACATCACAATAACGCTATCTTCTAGTGCGATATAAAAGTGGGTGCTGTCTGATGCATTAAGTAGCTGTCGGTCTTGTTCAAACTTTTTAGCATTCACTTTTAAAGTGACAACGGCAATAACTTTGCCTTTATCAATAACCGGCTCTGAAAAGTAAATGCCCCGCTCACTTGAGCGCATGCCTAAAGCAAAATAAGCTACTTTTTCACCTTGCTTGGCTAAATAAAAATAAGGCCGAAAAGCAAAGTTACTGCCTAAAAAGGTGTAATCAACCTGCCAGTTACTACTTGCCACCACCGAGCCTGTTAAATCCATTAAATAGACATCTGATGCACCACTGGCACGTTGGATATCTTCTAAATAATAATTAACAGCCTGCTCGCCTATTCCTTGCTTAACCACAAAAGATTTAACTAAATCATTGGCACTGACTAAGGTCGGAATTGTTTTAAATCGGGCTAATTCGCTTGAAAAATAATGACTTAACTGAGTAGCTTGAACACGGCTTTGTTGCTCTGCTTGTTGATAGTCGTGAGCGCGTCCGACGTAAAAAACTAATACAAGCAACAATAAAAGCATTGCACCTGCAATAACTAACTTTTTACTTAATGACGACATTCAAACCTTTGCGAGCAGCGCAACTAGAAATTGAACTGGTAGTGTAACGATAAATCTTCTGTTGTACCAGCGACAGCGCCATTGTCCATTCGTGGATCAAACACATTATATTTTTTGCCTAACAGGTTTTCTGCTTTAAGCATTAGTTGACTGTTTGCGTTTAACTGCCATTTCAAGCTGCCACCTAATAAGCTATAGGCAGACTGTTTAAAGTGAGCACCGGTAACTGAACTTACTTCTACTTTATCACGCCATAGTAGGTTTAAACTCACTTGCCAGCTGTCAGATAAATTATAACTACTCACTAAGCTTGCAAAACGCTTAAAGCTCGCATTAATTGGGTCTTCAAAGTACTGCGTATAGGTACCTGTTACAGAGAACTCTTTACTTGATTGCCAAGTACCATCAAGCTCAATACCACTGTTTTGAGTATTAAATGAGTTTGTAAAAGTAAACAAGGCATCATTAGATTGCGTTGGCTCAATATTTATAAAGTCGTTGAGTTCATTATAAAAAAGCACCGCATTAGCCTGTAACTCTGAGGTTTGATAATGCCAAACAAGCTCAGTGGTTTTGACCGACTCAGAGCGAAGCGATGGGTTACCTACTGTGACATCATCATTTGAAAAAAGCTCATTCGTAACCGGGGTTCTGAACGATTCGCCATATTGCAGTTTAACGGTATGCTCTGGGTTTATTACATAAACGCCGGCAAGGCGAGGCGAAAGTTTACTGTCGATGTCTTTCACATCGTCATAGCGTGCCCCTACAAATAAAGTAAGTGCATCTGAATAAGGTATTTTTAACTGCCCGTAGGCGCTATATGTTTCGAAGGTGTATTTAAGTGATGCAAATTCAGGAAAGTCCATCACCGTCACAATACCTTGCTGATAATAAGCGGGGTCAATAATCACTAACATCGACTCATCATCATAGTAATTAGTACGCACCCCAGCTTCGACCTGTTTCGCCTCTGCGTATTCTATACCCGCTGCAAGCTGCCATTGATTTTCAAATTGATAACTCAGTTCAGTTTCAAATTTGCTATCGGTCGTTTGCCAAGCTGGACCAAGTAAAAAGTCAGGTATATCGTCAAACGCAGCGATTAAACCAGCACTTGAGATATTATGTTTAGTGTACGAGTAACTAGAATCTAGCTTTAACTTATCGTTATTAATCCAGTTATATTTAACGCCAACAAAAGTGTTATCACTGGTGTGTTGGTTTTGCGTTGAATAGCCGGCAAGGTTTAAAAATTCATCAAGAGAGGTTTCGTTGTAACGAGCACGTAATTGCAGCTTTTTGTAATCAACACCTGCTTCTAGGTAAAGCGCTTCAAGAGGATCTTTTACTCCTTGCGGGTAGCTTTCGCCGTCTTTTTGATCATAAGAAAAACTCGCAAAGAGTGCGGTATCATCACTTAAAGAGGTATTGAACTGCCCTGTTGCCCCATAGCGACCATTGTTGCCAACCACAAGTTGCAATGCATTTCGCTCTTTAGAGGTAACAATATTCATCACCCCTAAAAACGCATTACTGCCATACAGCGCCGAGCCTGGACCGCGAATAAACTCTATTTTTTCAATGATTTCAATAGGAATATAAGGCATGTAAACAGAGGCTTTACCAAATGATGATTCATTGACACGCTCACCATTGATCATCACCAGTACATTGCCACTATCAAGGTATACACCTCGAGCATGATCTTTAGGCACAGCACCAACCCAATCGCCACGGGTTGATTGCATACCTGGCACAAAATTCATTACCTCATAGGCGTTATCAACACCAAGCGCTTGAATTTGTTTACGACTAAAGACACTCATTGTCGAGGGAACAGAAGACAGGGTTTCGCTGGTTTTACTAGCAATATCGACTTGCACATTAAGCAAGTCTTCAAAACTTAAAGAGAATAAGTCTTGCTCGTCAGTCGCATTTGCAACCATTGGAATGGTTGAGGCAACTGCAATTGAAAAAAGTGCTGAACATCTTAAAAGCTTCACGCTGCGAGATACCTGTACTAATAGCCCATGCTGCAAAAGCAACACCTTGTTTACACTATTAATACAAAAGATTGGCAAGCTTGCAATGTTTTTATAGTTTTAGTTGATGAGTTCTCGGAAGTAGATACAAAAAAACCCACTTTCAGCTAAAAATGGGTTTTAATTTTATTGAGCCAAGCTTAATTAAGCTGTTTCAACATTACCACTACGCTTTGCCTTGATGTACTTATATAAACCAATAAGTGACGCCGCTATCCAAAATATTTCGATAACAAAACTAGCAAGGTTAAAGTTATAACAAAGACTAATCAGTAACAGAATTGCACCTGTTAAGTTCATCATGTTATACACAAGGCCGGTTGGCGATGCTTTATTCAGTTGTAATAAAAAGAAAGCACCAACCACTAAGAATGTGCCTGTCATGCCAATAATATCAAATAAAAGTGCTATCACGTGCGTGAGTCCATTTTGTTCATGTGTTTATACCCATACAACTGGCCCAATCCATGGGGAGGGTTGTTTTCATTCATTGAAACAGCAAACCGGTCAATAGTATCAGAGCATGAGGGATAAACGAGGATAAATGTCCGTTTTTTTAATTCTACTTATGCGTTACCTTACCACCGATGATTTTTAGAGCAGGTGCGCCGCGGATCATGGTTTCGCGGGCGAATTGACGTTGGCAGTCAGGGCAGATACCTGTTTCATTGGTAAAGTCTTGGCTAATACGTTCAACAAAACATTTAACCAACGCTCCTTTTCCACCTTTGCGGTATTTAAATAATTGGGTTTTACATTGTGAGCAAAAAATATCGACTGTTTTGGTCGGGCCTTTTTTGTTTGGTTTTGCCATTACAACTACATTGCTAAAATAAAACCTTACCTTAACATGTTAGGGCCAGAGCCCCAAAACTAAGCCGATAACAGAAAACTGTAATATTGAATAACTTGCATTAACTAAGAACAATTTTAATGGGCGTTGTTCAAAAATATAGCCAATACCTAAGGCACAGCTAACCCAGCACAGGCCAATAATAAACCCTGTGCCAACAGCTACTCCCACATTGACATTTGCGCCAATAAATAACGATAAACTAAATGCAATTAAACAACATAAAACAAAGCTGCCGCCAAACACCATAACAGGGTTAATACTCTGTAGGTCAAGTTCAGTTAAACCACAGCTTTCCATCCAAATACGTTTAAAAAGCCAAGGAGAATACCACACAGCCCCTAATAGAAAAGATGCAAGGGCAGCAAAAAAAATCGCGAAGAAATTAAGTTCAGAAAAATGCATACACCAGACTCATACAACTAACAGGGTTAATTTGACTTTAGTTAAGGATCAGCGATGCAGCAAATCAAAAAGGCTGAGATTTGTACCCATTTATACTTAAACCATACTTTTGCATTAAACCTTGCATTATTTCAGTTTAATAAACAATCAATTTAGTGTTGTACGGGTTTTTTCTGTAATTTACGTTGTAGGGTTCTTCTGTGCATATTCAGTTGGCGCGCAGTTTCAGAGATATTACCATTGTTGCTATGCAATACATGTTGAATATGCTCCCACTCAAGACGCTCTGGCGACATTATTTGGCTTGGCTCTGGGTTTACCGATGAGGCACCAGCTTCAACATCACCCAAGATTGTTTTTAATAATGAATTGAAATCGACAGGCTTTGGTAAGTAGTCATCAGCACCTAAACGTATCGCTTCTACTGCACTGGCAATACTGGCAAACCCCGTGAGCAATACGATACGAGCTGAAGGAAATTGTTCTCTTAAAGGTTTAATTAGCGCAAGGCCGTTATCATCCCCAAGTTTTAAATCCACCAGAAAGTGGCTTGCCTCAAAAGTGGTTATTTTTTGTAAAGCTTGCTCAGCGTTATGAGCAAGTGAACATGTGAAGCCTTGTTTTGTAAAGCGCCTCGCAAGCGTACTGGCTAGGTTTACATCGTCTTCAATAATTAAAAGTTTCATACAATTTTTAAACTAACCATCGCAATCGCGCCTTGCTGTGGGTGATTACTTAGTGTTAATGAGCCATTTAAGCGCTCTAAGGTTACATTAGAAAGCATAACTGCCATTCCCATTCCATCGCTACTTGGCATGAGCTGACCGCCTAATGATGCCATTTGTTGCTCGCTAAATCCTTGACCGAAATCACGTAACGACAATGAAAGTATTTGCTCATCGATTTGCCATTTAGCTTCGATGTTGTGTTGCTGATTATGGTTATTTGCCGATACGGCGTTTTGCAACAAGTTTAAAATAGCCGGTAACAGCATAGCATCACTTAAAATCGAACAATCAGGAGCGTCATTTAGCCACTGTAAGCTTTGCTCAGGAAAATGCAGAGTCATCGCATCTTGAATGGTGTTTTGTAGTGTTTTAGCACTAATCACTTGTTGTGTTTCACCGGTTCTTAGTGCATTTGAAAGTGACCTAAAATGAGCAAGTTGCTCTTTACACTGAGCTAATGGCTTGGCCATTTCTTGCACAATGGGGTCATCAGCTTGTTGCTCTTGTAGCTCTTCAAATAATAGCTGTAAGTTTGCTATCGGCGTTGCAAGTTGATGCGTTACTTGTGCGGCAGCGCCATCAAGCGTTAATAATTGCTCATGCCTTAATTGTTGCTCGCGGGTACGGGAAATAGTAGCTTCTCTGGCTCTTAACGTACTATTTAATGTGCCAATTACAAAGGCAATAACGATGGCGCTTATAACAAAGTTAATCCACATACCAATAAAATGATGAGTCATCTGCATTTGGTGCATGGTGTGTTCGGGCATTTTTATCAGTAAAAAACTATAAGCGGCGATTGCCAGCACAGCTGTGTAAGCAAGCCCTTTCGCATTAACAGTCACCGCCGCTATCATTATCGGTAACAGTAATAACGAAACAAATGCATTTGTTGCTCCACCACTTAAGGAGAGCAAAATAGTTAAAAACAATAAGTCGGCTGTCAACTGCATTAACACAGCTGCTGGCTTGGCTTTCGTGACATTTCGGTAAGCGAATATACTTAACAGCTGAAAGATTGCTTCAATACAAATTACAGCAAGTAAAGGTAATAATGGAATTTGGTATTCAAACAGAAAATACACCGCAATCACAGCTACAAACTGCACGGCGATTGCGGCGCTTCTTAAAATTAGTAGGCGACTGATCGCCGGATCGGTTTGCATAACGGACTCTTTAAGCTTAATCATCGTCCATTGAAATTGTAAAAACAGCACAAGGCGTTCCTTGATGAAACACCATTTGCCATTGTTTACCATTAAAACGCCACAGTGACATACGCACTGAGTAGTTAAACTCTGAGCGAGCTGAACGTCTAAAGGCCGCTTGATAGCTTAGCTGTGCAATATCATCACTAAGCATTCGGCCTTTAAAATGTTGATTATAAAACTGAGGTACCACCTCAGTTGGCAGGCGGGTTAAAACTTGGAACTTATTAAATGACGTGCCATCAGCGGCTATTTCAATAAAATCATCATCAAGTAATGCATCAAGCGCTTCAGCAGATTGCCGTACCTCTGGCTCAAGGAGCTGTCGCTCTGCATCAATTAAATGATTAAATAACGTCTCTTTAATTTTACCGCCCATAGTAACCCTTACTGTTTGAGCACTTTACCGCCCTTCATAACAAACTGAACCTGACTAAGTTCGCTAATGTTATCAAGTACATTCATATTCACGCTGATAATATCTGCTTGTTTACCAACACTCAAGTCACCGAGGTTATCAGTTTGACCTAATAGTTTAGCAGCTTCAACGGTGGCAGATTTAATAGCTTGTTTTGGTGTCATGCCATATTTAACTAATAACTCAAACTCTTTAGCATTATCACCATGCTTAGATACGCCTGAATCTGTACCAAAGGCTATTTTAACCTTGTTTTTTAATGCTAATTTAAACGATGCTTCCATTTTTGGCGCGACTACTTCTACTTTATCAGCAATTGCTTTTGGCATATTTGGGTTATTTAGCACTTCTTCTTTTACTGTCGCGCCAGCGAGTAACGTTGGAACTAAATACGCGTCTTGCTTTTTAAAAAGCTTAACCGTGTCTTTATCTAAAAAAGAGCCATGCTCGATTGAATCAACACCCGCTCTAAGTGCTGCTTTTATACCTTCTGTGCCATGAGCATGAGCGGTCACTTTGCGGCCTAAATGATGGGCTGTGTTTACAATGGCACTGAGTTCTTCATCAGTAAATTGCTGATTAACCCCTGCCGCTGTATTACTTAATACACCACCTGTCGCGGTAATTTTAATTACATCGGCACCGCTTTTAATTACATCACGCACTGCACGAGTGCAATCGGCAGCGCCATCACACACCCCTAAGCCACCCCCTTCTGTCGCTTTGGTGATATCACGGCGATAGCCATGCATATCACCGTGACCACCGGTCGGTGTGATCATATCCCCTGCTGCAAAAATGCGCGGGCCAACAATGTCGCCACGTTCAACTGCTCGCTTTAATGGGAAGATAACTTGATAACTGCTACCTAGGTCGCGCACCGAGGTAAAACCTGCATCAACCGTACGTTGTAAGTACTTTAAAGAACGAAGAGCGTAATCGGCTTCGTATTCAGTTGCCCATTGGTGTGGGTTACGTTTTGCATCTCGCTCAAAGGTAACATGAACGTGCATATCAATCAGACCCGGCAATACCATCTGATTTTTTAAATCAATAACATCTGCATCACTAAGGTTTAATTGCTGCTTTGTTAGAAAACCAGCTTTTATTGCGGCAATTTTATTGTCTTCAATAACCAGCGTTTGCTGCTCTTCGACATCTTGATCAGTGCCTACCAGCATCTTTCCAGCATGAATAATGGTGGTTTGTGCATTAACAGCAAACGTAGATAATAAAGACAGTACCGATAATGTGCTTATTTTTAGGTTTATTTTTTTCATAATCGCCTCTTTTTTATACTAGGTTTAACTTAAATACTGAGTAAATGCCATTATTTACGACATAGCGCAGCAATGAACTAGTGTTAACAAGTGAATTTTGATATAACTTCGGAAAAATTTAACAAGTCTGACCACATAAAGAGAACACATTATGTCTTATGCCCAAATTACTGGCTGGGGTAAATGTATACCACCAGCAAGCATCAGCAATGATGAAATTAGCAATATTGTTGATACCAACGATGAATGGATCACAACACGTACAGGCATCAAATCTCGCCGTGTCAGCCATGTTTCTACTGCTGATTTAGCTACTGTTGCCGCAAAGCAAGCCCTTGCTTGTGCTGGGGTTGATGGTAAAGACATTGATCTTGTACTTCTTGCGACTTGTACACCATCAACTATGGTGGCAAATACAGCCTCTTTAGTGCAAAAAAATATTGGTGCAGTTGGCGCAGCAGCAATGGATACTAACGCTGCATGTTCAGGCTTTTTATATGCATTACAAGCAGCAACGGCACAAATTCGTGCGGGCATGATCAAAAAAGCGGTCGTTATTGCTGCTGAGCGCATGACTTGGTACATCAACTGGGCGCGCCGCGACAGTGCTGTATTATTCGGTGATGGTGCGGGTGCCGTTGTATTAGAAGCTTCAGATACACCATCAGGTTTACTTGCGACTAAAACCGGGTGTGACAGTGAAGACCGCGATATCTTGCACATCGAAAACTTTGGTAGCGATTTAAATAAGTACGAGCCAATTGGCCCGTCTAACTTATTATTCGAAGGTCGCGAGATCTTCAAGCGTGCTGTTAAAGGTATGAGTGAAGCTTGTGACGACGTGCTAAACCAAGCACAGTTAGAGCTGGATGACATTGACGTATTAGTTCCTCACCAAGCCAATTTACGTATTATCCAAGCTATTCAGCAACGTTTGAAAGTAGCTGATGAAAAAGTAATGGTAAACATTGCCGACTACGGTAATACGTCTGCTGCAACAATTGCGATTGCAATTTGTGAAGCTGTTGAGCAAGGCCTTATCAAACCAAACTCAAACATTATGTCAGCAGCCTTTGGGGCTGGTTTAACTTGGGCGGCAAGCTACATTAAATGGGGCGAACGCGTGACACCAATTGCGGTATCTGATGCAGCCTTACCTAAGTGTGATAAAACAGGCCTTGAACTTGTTGCACCGGCTGTTGCAGCATGTAAAGCGGCAGAGTAATCCTCGAAACTCTTTAGTAGAAAAGCGCGGCTTAGTCCGCGTTTTTTTATGAGCAAAAAATGGACTATATAATGGAATTATTAGGCATACATCACGCTGCAATCATTTGTAGCAACTATGAAAAATCAAAGCATTTTTATAATGAAATTTTAAAACTGCCGATTATCCACGAACTATACCGTGCTGAACGTGACTCGTATAAGTTAGATTTAGCACTTCCTGATGGTAGCCAATTAGAATTGTTTTCGTTTCCTGGAGCGCCACAAAGACCCAGCTATCCAGAGGCACAAGGGCTACGCCATTTGGCGTTTAAAGTTGGTGATATTGCAAAATCTAAGCAGTACTTAGAACAACAAGGCATTTCGGTTGAAGAAATAAGAGTGGATGAAATCACCGGGAAGCAATTTACGTTTTTTGCCGATCCCGATGATTTACCTTTAGAGCTTTACCAACTCTAGATTATTGGAAGCGATCTTGTAGGTAATTAAACACAGCGCGAATACCCAATGCCTCACCACCTGTAGGGCGACCCGGTAATGCACGTAAGTTCCAAGCCATAACATCAAAGTGAACCCAAGGAGTACTTGGCTCAATAAACTCTTTTAAATAAAGAGCAGCAGTGATCGCACCACCAAAAGGAGTGGAAGCACAGTTAGCAATATCAGCTACATCACTTTTTAATAATGGCTTGTATTGATCAAATAACGGCAGTTGCCATACAGGATCATGGCAGCTTTCGCCTGCATCCATCAATTTGTTAGCCACTTCACGGTTATTTGCGAAAAAGCCAGGTAATTCAGTACCGAGGGCTACACGACAAGCACCAGTAAGGGTTGCAAAGTCAACGATAAGATCGGGGTTATCGTTTTGTGCTTCAGCAAGAGCATCACACAGCACTAAACGACCTTCAGCGTCCGTGTTATCAATTTCTACTGTGATCCCTTTGCGAGTTTTAATCACATCACCCGGTCTAAATGCATTACGAGAAACCGCATTTTCAACTGCAGGTACCAGTACTCGTAAGCGAATTGGTAAGTTGGCAGCCATAATTAACTGGGCAAGACCAATAACATGCGCGGCACCGCCCATGTCTTTTTTCATATTACGCATGCCTGAGCTTGGTTTTAAATCTAAACCACCTGAATCAAAACACACGCCTTTACCGACTAAGGTAATCTGTGGAGCATCTTTTGCGCCCCAGCGTAAATCAAGTAAGCGAGGTTTATTCTCAGACGCACGACCAACCATATGAATTGTAGGGTAGTTTTGCTCTAATAATTCATCACCAACCCACTCGCTAAACTCACCATCAAAGGTGTCTGCTAAATCTGCCATCACTTGAGAAAGATGTTGCGGCATCATATCTGCAGCAGGCGTATTAACTAGATCACGGACTAAATTAATCGCACTTGCATGCTGCGATAAACGCTTAACTAAAGATTCGTCTTGAATGGCAAGTGTGGCACGAGGCGATGGTTTTTCTTTATATTCACTAAACTCATAACCACCTAGTACAAAACCAAGTGCAACCTGTTCGACAAAACTATTATCACCTTGAATTTGGTAGCAACCCGCTGGCAGTTTTGTCGATAAGTCACCCGCTAACCAAAAGTCTTGTAAATCATTAACTAAACAATACACATGCTCAAGTGAACCGGTTTCACTATCAGCTATTAAGGCCATGCCTTTGTTTTTAAAATCACAATTTGTTAGCCAATTTTGTAAGGCTTGCGGCTGCTCGGTTAACCACGTTGATAGGTCAGCTTTAGCAATAAATGACAGGGGAATTCCCGTAGAAGAATGGCGAATTAATGAACTCATTAAACGACTCGATATAAAGAAAAGGTCATTAAGGATACCAATATCTTGATACAAAAGGTATAGGCAAAATCAGATAAGCAAAACCTAATCAGTCTTTGTTTTGTTTCTCTTTTTCTTCTTTTTCTACTAGTTGATCAATCTCTTTAATCGACTTATTGATATTGAATGAGCTAGGTAGCACATCAACACCAACCCATTGACCTAGTTTTACAACCAAAGGAATTGTCACGGGTGCAAAGGGTAATACAGCAAATACGCCCAAACCGAGTCCTTTTAATATATCTAAAAATTGCTCATTGGCAGTATGCAATTCTTCTTTAGTAGCTTGGCCTTGGGTGTATCGCCTATAGATATGGAGCATCTCTTTTGTTTCTTGCTTTTCTTGGGCAAGTGCGATTTTAAGTGCTACCATAGCGCGCTTGAAGCGTAGAGTCTGACGCTTTTTGGTAATTTTGGCCACTCTGAATGGGGCTCGATGAATAACTTTGTATAATCGCATTTGGCTATTTTCACACAGCATGCGAAGTTCACAAAGCATAATTTACTTATATTAGTTTTTGTTTTATTCTTCATACTCTATTCGTAATTATTTTTCAGTATTAAAAATGAACACGCCAATACAACAGACTGAGCCTAAACCCCAAAAGCCGGCCCCAGATGAATGTTGTGGTGGTGGTAGTTGTTGCCCATGTGTATGGGATGAATACCGAGAAAAATTAAAGCAATGGCAATTAAACAACATTCCGCAACAAGCCTAATAGACCGTTCCAAATCCAATTACGCTTAAAAACCAATCAAAAAATTCCTTTTTTAAAATATTTTTAGATATTTTATATACTTTCTTACACATAAAAGAAAAAATAAGAATAAATTATCCCCTTTGATTTCATGCACATAATTAAAAAAACAATAATAACGTGCAAATAAAAACGCCAAAAACAACATTACATTAACAATTTGCAAAATAAATTTACAGGCTGTATAAGAGATTTACACCAAGTTTATTATTTAACTTCGGTGACATAATCATAAATATTCTAACTGGGGAAGTCAGAATGAAATTCAAAAATAATGCGCTACAACAAGCAATTAAATTTGCTTTAGCGACAACAACAGCTGGCCTGTTTGTGTCGGGTTCAGTTGTTGCTGCAGAGCAAGCAGCAGAAGAAACGAAAGTTAACAAAAACGTAGAAAAAATTGCCGTTGTAGGTACTCGCTCCGCGCCACGTTCAATCGGTGATTCACCAGTACCAATTGATATAGTTAGTGGCGATGAACTTAGCAAGAATGGTTCTACTGATATGTTAGATATGCTTCAAGCATCAGTTCCATCATTTAATGTTCGTCAGCAGCCTATTTCAGATGCAGCATCGTTTATTCGTCCAGTTAACTTAAGGGGTTTATCTTCTGATTCAACTCTTATCCTACTTAATGGCAAGCGAAGACATCGAGCGTCCGTAATTGCTTTTCAAGGCGGCGGCGTAAACGATGGTGCACAAGGTCCAGATATTTCAGTGATCCCTTCAGTTGCATTGAAGCAAGTTGAGGTTCTTAGAGATGGCGCTGCAGCGCAGTACGGCTCTGATGCAATCGCAGGTGTAATGAATTTTGTACTAAAAGATGCCTCTGAAGGTGGTTCTTTCTCTGTGCGCCAAGGAGAATATTACGAAGGTGATGGCGATCAAACAGTAATCGATGGCAATGTTGGCCTACCATTTACTGACGAAGGTTTTGCAAATTTATCTTTTCAATATAAAACAGCAGATGCAACAAGCCGAACTTTACAGCGCCCAGATGCAGCAGCATTAATCGCTGCAGGTAATACATCAGTTAATGATCCTGCGCAAACTTGGGGTAATCCCGAGATTGATGATGATCTAACATTGTTTGCTAATGTTGGATTAGAATTAGGTGATGGAAAGAGCTTCTATATGTTCGGTAACTATTCAGATAGGACGGCAACTGGAGGCTATTATTATCGTAACCCACAAAATAGAGGCGGTGTTTACACCGATGGTGACGGTAATCTGTTAGTAGGTGCTATGGATGGTAATAGTGACGCCTGCCCAAACATTCCAATCACTTCTGGTAATGTTTTAACTCAACAAGATTATATAGATAATGTAGCTAATAATGATAACTGCTGGGCTTTCAACGAATTGTTCCCGGGCGGCTATACTCCTCTTTTCACTGGTGAGATAAATGATACCTCTTTAACAATGGGTACTAAAGGCGAGTTTAAAAATGGTTTTTTAGATGGCGCTTATTATGATTTCAGTGGCTCGGTTGGCCGTAACAAATCAACCTACACCCTAGTTAACACTGTAAACCCATCGTTAGGAGCTAACCAACCTACTGATAATAGTTTTGAAGCTGGCTCGTATATTCAGCTTGAAAAAGCATTCAATCTTGATATATCAAAAGCATATGATGTTGGTTTAGACGATATGCTAAACGTCGCTTTTGGTGCTGAATGGAGACAAGAAAGCTTTGAAATTATTTCAGGTGAACAGGTTTCTTGGCAACAAGGACCTTTAGCAGAACAAGGTTTTAGTGTAGGTTCTCATGGTTTCGCAGGATTTTCACCTGAATCTCAAGGTATAAGCAAACGTCAAAGTATCGCTGCATATCTAGATGTTGAAACATACTTAACTGAAGATTTCTTAGTTGGCGCTGCACTTCGGTATGAGGACTTTTCAACATTCGGAGATACCTTAAACTATAAAGTAACAGCTCAATATTCTCTAACAGATGAGTTTTCACTTCGCGCATCTCATTCAACAGGTTTCCGTGCTCCAACAGTTGGACAAGCTAATGTAGTAAATACCCAAACTTCTCTTGTTAATGGTGAATTAATCCAATCAGCAACATATCCACCTACGCACCCAGTATCAGCTCAAAAAGGTGGTGTAGAGCTCACTCCAGAAGAGTCAAAAAGTTTTGCTATTGGTGGTGTTTATCAAAGTGGCGACTTTTTCCTAACTGTCGATTTATATGACATTAAAGTAGAAGATCGCATAGCACAAACAGATAAATTATTTATTGACCAAAATGATGTAGATGCATTACAAGGTCAGTATCCAAACCCTGAATTGTTACTTGGAGGTTCAATCACCTTCTTTGCAAATGATTTCGACACACATACACAAGGTGCTGATGTTGTAGCAAACTACACAATGGAACTGTTCGGTGGCGACACTAAACTTTCTTTAGCATACAACTACAACAGTACTGAAGTTGACAATGCAGGCTTATATACTTCTGACTTCAAAGTTAAACGTCTTGAACAAGGCATGCCAGAACATCGTGCAACATTTACATTTGCACAAGACTGGGAAACATTCAGTATGTTTGTTCGAACAAACTACTTTGGTGAGTATTTTGCAACACATGCAGATGAGCCAGATATTGGTGACACCTATGGTTGGTCTAAAACAGGGAGTTCTGCAGTTACCTTCGACGCTGAATTGAGCTACTATGCAACTGATGCAATTACACTGTCTGTAGGCGCAAATAATATCTTCGATACTGAGGCTGAAAAGCTTCAAGAAGTATCTAGTGATGGCTCATATGGGTCACGAGGTATCGTCGGTGGTAAATACTACGAAAGTGGTCCATTTGACTACAATGGTGGATTTTACTACGTGAAAGCGAGTTATAAATTTTAATATTTAGTAGTAAAAATTTGTAATGGTAAGCCAATGAGGAGTTATCTTCATTGGCTTATATACTTTAACATCAATCCACCACATACATTAAATTAACACCTCAAATTTGCGTTTCAAAGTTTATGTTACTGGAAAAAGCGAATCAACTACTGAATGAAAACAAGCTGAAAGAGGCTGAATTTCATTTTAAAACCATTCTCGATT
This sequence comes from Pseudoalteromonas sp. BZA4, assembly GCF_040104395.1. NCBI lineage: Bacteria > Pseudomonadati > Pseudomonadota > Gammaproteobacteria > Alteromonadales > Pseudoalteromonadaceae > Pseudoalteromonas > Pseudoalteromonas sp. BZA4. The sequence goes on along the minus strand of NZ_JBECOT010000025.1, from coordinate 7,910 downwards.
CAGATCCTGAAAACGGCGAAGCGTTATTTGGACTAGGCCGCATTGCATTGCGTTTAGAGCGATATGATGCCGCAGTTTACCTTTTACAAAGAGCCTGTGAGCGACTACCTCACATGCTTGAACCGCTCCATGCCCTTGCCGATGCTTTTAATGGCGTACATTCACCGCAAGATGCCTTAACCGTACTCGAATATGCAAAATCAATTGCCAGCCACAACCCTGAGCCACATTACTATCTTGCCCAGCATTATTTAACCTATGGTGAGCTAGACAAAGCCTACAGTATTTTAAAGCATGCACTCGGTATGGGAAATTATCCAGTGACGGCGTACATTTTATTTGAACTTGTGCAGTTTGGGCGCTTTAGCAATGAAGAAAATTACATAAATGAGCTACACCAGTTTTTAACTTTAACCAATAATCTACGTTTAAAAATGGTGTGTTATTATGCCCTTGGTAAAAGCTATGATCAGTTAAATGATACCGAGCAAGCCTTTAACTACTTTAGCCTAGCTAATAAGTTACAAACAAAACTCACGCAGTTTAAAACCCGTGACTTAGTGCCGTTTTATCAGCGCATCATAGAGCAAAATACAGCTGAACTAATTGATGCCAGAGACAAAACATTCACAGGCACAATTACACCCATTTTTATTATAGGCATGCCAAGAAGTGGCTCAACGCTGGTAGAGCAAATGCTGGCAAGCCATGATGATTTTGCCAGCCTTGGCGAAGATGCCAGTATCAGCAATCAGGTTGTTGCATACCTTGAACAACAAACACAGCTCCCCTACCCAGATTGCTTAGCAGAGCTGAACCAAGGGCTAATTAACAATGCCCGCAATATTTATATTGAACGAATAAAGCAAGCGCCAGTTGTGCGCCCCTTTATGATCAATAAGCTACCAGCTAACTATCAGTCACTTGGATTGATTTACTTACTCTTTCCTAACGCCAAGTTCATTAATATGCAGCGCGAGTATAATGCAATGGCTTGGTCAGTTTTTAGCAACTATTTTGCTGAAAACGAACCTTATTTTTGTTCACTCCCAGAGTTTAAACAGTATTTTGATTTGTATCAGCAGTTAATGGAGCATTGGCAAAACGTGATGCCAGAGGCGGTTTTTGATTTAAGCTATGAGGCACTTATAAGTGACAGCGAACAAACACTAACAGCCCTGTGTAAGTTCTTAAACATTGAATACAGCACACAGTTTTTAGATTTTTATAAGTCAAAAAAACCGGTGGCAACGCTCAGCAAAACGGCTGTAAGACAGCCGTTAAGTGATAAAGCATTAGAGAAATACAAACGCTACGAGAGCGCAATGCACACGCTTATGCGTGAGTCTCAAACCAGTTCAACAAGTCAACAAACTGATCAAAACGCGCCTGTGGGTGAGTAAGCATATTTATGTGATCATAATCGACCTTATGGCCAAACTTACGGCCATAAATGGTCATCGTTTGCTTACCGATGCCTGACTCTTCCATAAACTTTTCAATATCAATCGGCTGGCATAGCGCTTTATCTTTAACACCTGCAACATGCATAATGGGCGGCAGCGCCTTATCAGCTAATGCGTTGGCGTAATCAAAGCCATCGTCAGTATCGACCCAAGGTTTACGCTTAGCCCATTGCATGCTTTGATAATGTGACTTACGGGTTTCATCATCACTGCCCCATTTCAGTTTTTTAGCCGGCACAAAACCATGCTTACGGGCAACTAATGGCGCCAAACCATACCAAATCAAATTACCTTGAATATACTTGCTTGGGTGATGGTTATATAAAGACCGTTTAGAACCAAAATAGCCGCAGGCTTTAACATCATCAATCAACTCAGGAAAACGGGCAAACACACTGTTCATTAACACCCCACCCCATGAGTGCGCTACCCAATAACGCGCAGGCTCGCCTTCAAGCTGCTTAATTTTATCTAGAAATGCGGGGATATCTTCTAAAATAGCCTCGGTTTGACCATACTTTGCATGCTTTGAAATCGCAGGTTTACTCTCACCACGACCTCGTAAATCTGCCACATAGCAAACATAGCCATGCTCAGCTAAAAATGGCGCTAAACCTTTATTGCTGTGGGTGTAAAAGATTTTGCCATTTTCAACGGCACCATGCATAAAAAACACCGCAGGGCCTTTCGCATCAGTCTTACTGATACGGCGTAAATGTAAGGTTTGGCTTTCGGCAAGTTTAATAAACACCGATTCTTGTTTAATCGTCACGTTTGACCTTTTTATTTTTATAAACTCATCGTACCAGTGTTAAGTTACGCCAGTCTATTCAGCAAAGCAAGTTTTGCCTGTGGCGATTGCCACTCAAAATGAGAATCTCAGGCACGATGAGATTTTGATTAAATAGTAACACCAATGCAGAGCCATTATTCATTGAAGTTAGAAGTTCGAGATACATAAGCCTTTGGCTAAATGAGCACTAATGAAAAGCTATGAAATGGTGCTAAAAAAGTTTGTTTGATGATTTTAATGCTACGTAATTAACATATTCTGGAGAGACGGCCTTTTGCCATTTGCGGTCATTAGGCCATCATTGAGTGCGAGCAGACGTTGAGCATGACTTTGACTTTATCTGGACAAAAGTGTTTAGAGTATTTAATCAGTAACTTTAAGCTAAGGGGCAATTACGCAATGCGATAATCGCGAAGCGGCATTGTGTAATTGTCCCTTTTAAGCGTTTTGTTATGCGGCTGCCGAAACAACCGCTCGTGTTTTTCTGAATATAATTAACGCAAATATTAATTCCAAAGCCCCACCAATAAAAGCGCCTGATATAAAAGGCAAACTTAGTACGGTGCATGAGATGCCAGCAAATATCAATGCAGCACCCAATATCCAGTATTCTTTAAGGCCATACAATGTTTGGAAGGAAAAATAGCGAGCGCCAATTGCTAACAACATGATTGGGAAAAATAATTCCAGTTTGAATTGAGCCACATAAAAGGCCACTAGCAGCCCACCAAAAAGGGTTGGAAGAGTTTCTAAGGCTAGAGGTCCTAGTTTGTTTTTAGAGTCGTGTTTTCCTGACGCAGAAAGCAGTTTTGAAAAAAGTATAGAAAGAGGAAATATAAACATACCACCGAAGAACAGAGCGAGCATAGCTGTTAAAGAAGAAGAGTAAGTTCCAATTGCTCCAGCTAAGATCCAAACAATGCCCGATGCTAAAACACCAGTTGCACCTCCCACGTAAGCCCCTCGCATATTTTTTTGAAACTCAACAAAATTCATCAAATTATCCTACTTAGATTGCCGCATAACGCCGCAAATAAACGGCTAAAAATAGTTGGCTAAAGTTTGTGAGGTACGAACAAAGCCAACTGTTTTTTGTCCGCACTTTTAATTTGCTTTGTTAGAAAGCCTGGATTCTATACTCAAGACTTTTATTTCTAAGTTGAAAAGTTACAACACGGCTATATTCGTCATAACTTACGATTTGATTCATAGTCTTACTTTTAAAATAGTCACCAATCTCACTAGCTAAAATATCTCTAGAAAATAAGACTGTGTGACTAACTGAGCTTTCCTTACATGCTGGTATGTCAGAATTACTCCTGCATCTATCATCTAAAGTTGGCATTGAAACAGAAACCGAGTAAAAGTTATTAGCTTGTTTATCAGCATCCAAATAGACTCTTGTGCTTACCTTAGCAACCATACAGCCAGAACCAATATAGTGTTTATGAGAACGGCCAGAAATTGAGCTTTGTCCAATCCTAAGGCTTTCTCCACTATCTGTCGAAATTGGAAAAGACTGGTAATACTCGTGAGCACATTGCTCCCGTTTAGAGTTCGATATTTCTGACGAAGGTAAATACCCCCAATCCCAAACATGATCCGGCTCCTTCTTCCCACAACCAAATAAAAACAACAAAGCTAAAAGGTAACTCAAATTCTTCATAGGCTTTCTAACGCCCTGTTAATGGGCAAAATTATGTTGGCTAAATTGTGAAGCGGAGCGAAACCAAGCCAACGTAATTTTGTCCACTTTAAACAGTTTGTTAGGCATCGTCATCCGGCTCAGCATCGAAGGATCCTGGAATTTGCTCGTCACATGTTTCATAAGCAAAAATTTCTTCCGCATCCCAGATATCAAACTTTTTGATTACATCTAAATAGCAAGCAGATTTACGAACATTTACAGTTAAGTATGTTTCATCCCATCTTTCCAATGAACAATCCAAATCGCGAATTTTTTCAATATAAAAATCTTGTTTATCTCTATCAATTGATTTGTCAAAAATTATTCTGAGAGTGCGGTTACCGCTTCTTGCTATGACATTTTCAATTTCCAATATGCCGTTATCGTCCTCAAAAGCTTTTACTTCATCCTTGAAGTTTAACGAGTACGAAAAGAATGGAACGTTTTCAAGCCGATAAATATTATTCCCTAGCGGTTCTGCCCACATAGACTCGCCACCAATCATCCAGTGATTGGGTAAAGATACGTGAACTTTAACTAATCCTTCGTTTCTCATTTAGATGCCTAACGCCGCGTTAAACGGCTGAGTAATGCTTGCTAAAATGTGAAGCGGAGCGGAACCGAGCAAGCATTACAGTGTCCGACTTTTTCAACGCCTTGTTAGCTTTCACATACACTATAATCGAAATCTTTAGGTACATCTTGAGGCATTTTATTGACCTGAAAATACCCCCAAACTGAGACTAGTATAAGAAAAATAGGCACAGACATAAGGAAAATAGACTTAAACTTACTTTTCCACCCTCTTACAATTTTTGTCGGGGCAAACACTTTATATCCTTTAGGTGGAAATTGCTCATCTATAAGCCCTTTATAACCCACTGGAAAGGTAAATGGACCAATTATAAGTGCGCAAACAATTGGAATTCCGACAAATAAAGAATACCACATAACGGATATTCCAGAGTAACCAAAAGGTGTGTGACAATAAACTGTATCTGCATACCAACTGATAAAGGGTAAATACCACTTCTCATTAATTATTAAGCTTAGTACCCCTAGCAACAACGCTAAAATGATTCTCTTGTACTTTTCAGGTTTTGAGTATTCTTCTGCATATTCCACAACTCTCTCCTTGAGTGAATGCTAACATGTTTATAGCGAGCGAATCGCGCGTTTTTCTTCTATAGCATCGCTCGCTTTTCTTATTAGATTATTTTTAACAAACTTGTTAACTAATTGCCAGTGTTATTAAAATTTAGGAGTTCTCGCTTTTACCTCAGGATAAAAAGTGCGATTGGGTCGTTTTCTTGACTATGCGAGCAATTTGATTAAGCATGTATATAAACACAGGTTATTTTTAAAAGAAAAATGCCCGCTTTCGCTCAAAGCCGTCTTTAGAGTATTTACTTTAACTCACTTTGGGGCAAAGGCGAGTTGAGACGAAGGGCTGTTGTGTGCTAACAACTGTAATTCGTAGAGTTAATGCATTGGGTCAAGCATCGGGTGTGGCACAACCACCGAGGGCGTTAGGATGGCAATGCAGCTAACGCAGCATTGAACCACGAACATAGACTGAAGACAGGTGCCACGACGAACTAAGTAAGGTCTGCTCTGTTACTAGAAATAGTAATAACCAACGAATATCAGCATGAAAACCGACGACATTACTTGCTTCATCCTATGTATTAACTCGCTCTAATTCGAGCTGAAGAAATTATGGCTTAAAAAGTTAGGCAAGGATCAGTGCGTTTAACTTGACTGTGGGAGTCATACCAACGCCCATATTTTCGGCTGATTTGGAGCGCAGTGGAAAAGCAGTCCGACAATATGCGCTTGTTAACCATTAGTGGCACTGTAACTCGAGTTGAAATTGGTTTTTATGCACTGGACAACGAAAGAAATAAACCAGCCCAACGTCTCCCCACATGATATTAGCTTCATCTTCGGAATCAACCTGGGCGTAAAATATCATTTCTGAATTGCATTCAGGGCAAGCAGGCCCGGCTTCACTTTGAACAAAACGAGGATAACCACCTAAAAGCGTCGCATAATCATTTAAGCACCCAGCTCTCTCTACAGCCTCTTCATACTCTTCCCATGGAGAATCATTGATCTTGCAACATAGCTCACTTACCTCCTCGGAGGCAGAAGCAATACCTTCCCAATCAGGGAGAACTTCAACTGTAGAGGTTATTACCATACAAGGCGTTGGTGCAAACTCGTCATTCGAAATCCGATTTATTTCTACAATTTTACTCCTTGAAGGCTCATTGTATAGCTTTACTATCCATTGTCCCTTTTCTTCATCACCGAAGCCACACGGAAAACACTCATTGCAATAATAGAAAACGAAGAGCTGCTGTTCTATTTCATTGTGAATTTGGTTAATAAAAGTCAGCTCTTTCTTACAAGTTGGGCACGAGGGCCAAGTATCTCCTACCTCCGCGTAAGGCGGCCCACCAAACTTGGAGTGGCAGGAAGCAACCAAAGCTGCGTCATCACTTTGAGGTTCTAGTTTTAGTGCCTTTGTAACCAAAGATTTTAATAGACCATCCAATTTTTCTTTACTCATTTCACTCCCTTCTATTGGCTAACGACGCAATATGGGGCGTATTAAGCTTTGCTAAAATCAGCAACAAAGGACCACCAGCCAAGCTTTAGACGTCCCACTTATAATTGCCTTGTTAGGTGAACTTTTCGACTATTTCAATAGCTCGTTGTTTTGTAAAAACACCATTAATTTCTGGATCTGTTAATTCAGCTACGTAGTCAAAAATTCCTTCCTCTTCAAAATCAACTAAATCACATAGTTGAAGAGCATCCGCAATAAAGCATAAGTGATTTTTATTTAGTTTATCTTGAATGAACAATTCACAAAGCTTTTTTATATCAGTAAAAGATATAGCAATCTCTTCATCTTCAATGACATCGAGAGTAATAGAAGAACCTTTGATATCCAATTTATTTTCATAATCTGAAAATTCAATTATAAACTCTCCTAGAAACACTTCTGGAGATATGTACTCATTTAATAATTTGGATAGCGATGACAGCTTCACCTTTGCTCACCTAACAGTGTATTTTTCAATTAGTCTTTACACTCAAAACCTTTAGAGTCGACTTTGGCGACGTTGTCTTTATTGCCACACTCTTTAATTGCCATCTCTGTGTGATTGTGCTCATTGTATTGTTTAGCAATTGCGCCAAGGCTTAGCACAATTACTACAGCTATCACTATTTTTTTAATTTTAGACATAAACATTCCTTTGAAAATAAACTATTTAAATACAAACCGTTGCGCTTGCTATTTTTGATAAAACTTAATCAATAAGCGCCATCGAATTTAAATTGAAGTTATAAATAGAGAATGACTCACCTTCTTCTTTTAACGTGACGGTTATTTTTGCGTCTCCATTAGTGTATGTAGCTGGAATTAAATAAGTAACATAAGTACCAGAACCACCTCCAGTGACAGCTTTAGAGCTAACATTTATAAATTCAAATTCACCTAGTTCTTTTAATTCGCCCAACTTTGAGAATGCACGCATGATTTTAGAAATATCTTCATCTGTGGCATTTTCAATTGATGATGGGGTCATATAGTTTTTGAGAGTCTGAGGGTCCCATTGAGAGATATCTGTAATTGCTGAATTTAGGTAAGGAATTGCAGTTTCTTTGTAAGCAGAGGATTTATTCGCAGTCCAAATTGCTAAAAGTACAAATAAGCTAATTAACACTAAAAATGTTATACCAATTCCTTTAAGTATCTTTTTAACCATGATTTTTATTATTTTTCCTTGATTGAATCACTTAGGCCTTGTTGATCAAATGCAGCTCTCTAATAAACTCACTTAACTTACTGATATTTAGGCAGACCAAGGGTGTTGATCTTATTTAGCGCCTTCACTTTGATCATCGCTTCAACCAGTTGGCGATTGTAATCACGCGCATTTAGCTTAGC